>JAXFDY010000109.1:0-4813 GCA_034172985.1 Lachnospiraceae bacterium | reverse complement strand
GATAAATTCAGGGCTTCCATCCTGAGAGCAATTGTCCACAATCATAATGGTGAAATCTTTAAAGCTCTGCTGTTCCAGTGATTTCAGACACTCTTTTAAATATTCAATTCCATTATAATTGGGTATTACTACTGTTACTTTCATTTCCCATCATCCCCTCAATAAATATTTATAATATCTTTCTATCCCTTCTTCCAAAGATACCAGTTCATTTGGGTAAATCTCTCTGATTCTTCTATTGTCCAAAATAATCCGTTTCGCATCCACGCTACGGCTTTCCTTATATTCCACATTGAAATCAATTCCCAGATTTTTCACAATATCAAGAATTTCATTTTGTGAAGCCCCCCGGTTGATACTGATATTAAAAACATCCTCCTGACCTTTATAATCAATCAGGCTTGCAACCATTTTACATGCATCTTCTATATATATATAATCTCTCTCTGTTTTTCCATCGCCCCAGATTTCAATCGTTTCATGAGCCATAGCTTTCTTTAAAGCTGCATCGATAAATCCTACCCCCTTATGATAGTCCTGTCCCGGACCATATGGATTGGATATTCTTGCAATCAGCATCTTGGTATGAAGCTGAGTATTAAATGTTCTAATTGTATTTTCAATGCACAGCTTGATATTTCCATAGTGATTGATTGGCTGTGGCCGTATATCTTCCAGAATAGGCTGTTCCTTTGGATTTCCGTAAACAGTACCTCCAGATGAGAGAAAAATCATCCTGATTCCTTTTTGAATTACAAGTTCACAGAGCTTAATTGTCTGTATGAAATCCTTTGCATATCCCCTCATGTACTGCTGATTTGAATTGCCCGGATTAACTGTACTGATTGCGTGAATAATCACATCAACCTTTTCTGTAATTTTTTCAAGTATCTGGTCATCAAAAAAATCTCCCTCGATATATTGAATCTTTGGATTTTCTCTGGCTGGTCTTACGAGGTCAAAACTAATAACATCATTTCCCTCTTCTGCCAGCATATAGGATAAATTTGTTCCTATAAATCCATTACCGCCTATTACTAAGATTGTTTTCTTCATCTTCTTTTATCCCTTCTAATACAGCATCATAAACTTTCTGAGCTTCTTTCTCCCACGATGTTTTTTGTGCAAATTCCATTCCCTTTTCTCTGATGGCTGCGAGTTCCTCAGGATGATCAAAATAATACTCGATTTTGTCAGCAATCGCAATCGGATCAAAATCTACCATAACTGCATTCTCATCGTTAACCAGCCATTCACTGTTTGCCCCCTTTGTACAAACAGCCACAGAATTCGATGCCATAACCTCCAATGGCAACAAAGACAGATTTGTGTTGGACAACACAAGACACATATCACACTGTGCATATAAATCTGCCAGTTGGTCCAACCGGACACTGCCGGCATTCAAATGTTTAAACGGAATTTCATAATTGCTCACATCCCAGCCTGCAAACACAACTTCAACCTCAGGTTTTCTTTTTGTGATTTCATTCAATGTCAGCAATCCCAGTTCAAAGGCTCTTCTGGCTGTAACCGGTCTTGCATAAAAGAAGAGTCTCTTTACGTTATCACGCTTCTCTTTCTTAATATACAGATCACGGTCATAAGAAAATCCAAAGCTGCTGGTTTTCATTCCATACTCGTCTCTCAGTTTGTCTTTCAGCCAGTCGCCGGCTGTAATTCCTCTAAAACCGAAGCGGTACGTATTTTCAGCAAACATATACTCTGAACCAAGTGCAAAAAAATATGGCTCAAAATCCTGAACAAAATAAAATTTTGATATGGTATTATTGAATTTTCTCACATAATACGCAGTATTCCATGATGTGGCAAAGGTTCCATGAGCAAATTTCATATAGGAGACATCGCTGTAAACCTCGATATCGTCATTTATAATATCATAATGTTCTTTCAAAAAGGCTCTGAGTTTTTCATTTGTATCCAGATTATTTCCCTTAAAAATATAAATCCTGTTTTTTATGCCCATCTTCTGCAACAGATTTACAAACCGGAAAATATTAATATGACCGCCGGAGCCAACTCCCATCTCCGGAATAACCCAGTTTAAAATGATAGGTCCGTTTTTCGCCAGCTCATACTCTTCTTTCTGAAAAGGAATCTCTTCCACATCCATAATATAGTCATAAAAACCAATTACATCTGTCTTTGTGACACTGACTTCATCCAGTTTTTGCATTACCCCGGCAAATCCCCGATTCTTGAATATTCTATATACTTTTCTTACTACTTTTCCAAATTTTGTCATCACTGCACCTCTTTTCTACTGCTTTCGTTGTTTACTCTGCTGAGAAATTACGCGATCAAAAAAGTTTTGAACTTTCTTTGGATAATTCGCATATCGCCCACCATAATACCCAAAATAATATCTGGCGTGATTTCTCCAGAAAGAATAGTTCATCCACTTTATTTTTTCTGTGATAGTCAAATCTTTTAGGTTTTTTATATATCTGACATCGCTTAATATATGTTTATACATATATGGGATAATGAGATACCATTTTTTTACAATAAGAAACTGGTGAAGTTTATATAAACTCCGATACTCATCAAAATATCTTCCTGCATAGGAAGAAAGCTTATAGTTATGTGAATGGTATACCGGTGCAAATGGACAATATACCTTTTTATAACCTTTCTCAATCATTTTTCTGGCCCATATCTGGTCTTCTGCAAAATCCACATCATCATATGGATATTTTTCCCAGACAGAACGTTTTAAACAGGAATTATTGTCGGAAAAATATGCCAGCAGATGTCTATAACCTTCCTCACGCTCATATCTCTCCGGGTCCTCCAGATAATAAATCGTATTATCATTCCCAAACCCCTGGAAGTGAATGGTTAAGTCTCTTTTGTCCAGAAGATTACAGTCCTCATAAGGATAGTGTATCCCAAATCCACCCACAATTTCAGGATCAATCTTCATAGCATTGATGAAATTTTCAAGCCAGGAATCAGTAGCAGGTACCGCATCCTGCGTTATAAATACAATATACTCGCCAGTTCCCTTTGATGCCCCATAATTTCTTGTTTTTCCATGTCCGAAATCTTCCGGTGGAATCTGATATAATTTACAATCAAACTTTTTGATAATATCCAAAGTCTCATCTTTCGAGCCTGAATCTACACAAATCACTTCATATGAATATTGTGTTTTTTGCGCAAACACTGCATTTAATGTTCTCTCTAAAAGTTTTCCCGCATTTTTTGTGGGAATCACTATTGATACATCCATTTTTTCCTCATTTCTGCCATTTTACAGGTCATGACTTTCCATGCTTTTCCTTGAAAGCGACATATCTTTCATACATTCTCCATGTCCTTGTACTCTTCATGGCTGCTATTTCATTTCCAACGGCTGTTATTTCATTTTCTAACTCGTGGATTCGCTTATCCTGAGCCTCTATCATCTCATCCTTATATTTGATATCTCCATCTCTCAGGATAAGATCTCTCTCTTTTTCTGCTAATTGTTTTTTCATATCTGCACCGGATAATATTTCATCTACATATCCGGCGATCAAAGTTGTATTTTCATAATAAATATCCAACTGAACTTCAACTTTATCATAGCCTTTATTTTTGATACAAATTTCAGGATTTTTATTTTTAAAATAGTAATCATTATTAATTACTAAATCTGCATTCGTGGTATATTCTATGTCTGATATCTGCTTTCCCATCATTTCTGCAGCTATCTTACTTATCTTAAAGATTGCACCATCTGCACTTAATTCAAAAAGAATATTCTCTGTTTCACATGCTATGTCATGCCGGATATCAATCCTGTTTCCCGGGTATGTAACCCGCCTTACAAATTCTTTTTTATCTTCTGCATCCAACAGATAAATATCACAATATTTTCCAATGATATCCTCCGGAACTTCCTGTATACGGAAAATCCTGTTTTTTGTTGTCTTTTTATACTCATCAAATATATTTTTTCCGGAAACATACTTCTGAAACTCTGTTTCCATCATATGATACAGGCTGATTTCCTCCTGACTGATCTCCAGTGTCTGAAGCAGCTCTTTTTTTATTGCTGCATCCATCTTTGAAATTGCACCATCCAGAAGTAATGAACGGTACAAAACATAGGAAACCGGAACAGGGAAATCAAAAACCCATTCATAATCCGTAATATAATATTTTTCATCTTTTACAATGATATTCCCAAAAATCATATCGATATTGGAAATCCGGAATGATTGTTTTCCACTCAAAAGCTCATAATCATGTGTTCCAAACACCCGGGCAAACCCTTCACTTACCTGAAACGGTTCCAGCCCACGGACATCAAGCATGGCTGCTTTTAAATGTCCTAACATCTTCTGCAGCCCCTGATGATCACCGGATGCAATCTTCTTTTCCACCAGCTCATCATATCTTACGCCATCAATATATTCAAAGCTGACAGAATGTTCATCTATTCCGGTACATGATGTGATCACCACATCAGGCGCGCAGAAATAATCTGACAGTCTCTCCTGATTCACTGCCATTTTTTTGATATGCTCATCTGCTTCCCTGCTCAGGGATTCTTTGACAACGACTCTTTTGCCGTCGCAGTCAACTATTTTTGTGACAATCCCATATTTACTCTTTCTTTCATTTGAAAATTTTGAAAAAATCACATTTCCCATACTAATATACTCTCTTCTCCAATTCTATAAAATATGAGTTTGAAAATGCCGGGAACAAATCAGACGATATGATCATGTCAAAAGCTCGTGTTTCATCGAAAAGCACCCATCGGTCACCATCAAAATTTCTAATATTATTATATAATTCT
>JAXFDY010000102.1:0-27857 GCA_034172985.1 Lachnospiraceae bacterium | reverse complement strand
CTTGCGAAATTCTTCAGGGAGTGGACAATATGTCTATTCTCACTCCGTTGTTCGGACAAATCAGCCGAATTGTTCGACGTCGACGTACACTTCGGCTGATTTATCCGCCCAAAGTCGCAATACATAGGCATATTGTCCACTCCCCCAAAAGTTTCGCAAACGCCTAAATTATTATTATGTACAAGAAAGCATCAGAGCCATCGCTTTGATGCTTTCCTGGGTTATGCTTTATTACTCTTTCTACTCTTCTTTCGCTGTTTATCAAGATACATATTCTGATCAGCCTCGTCTCTCCACTCCTGGATGGTTTTCTCTACTTTTAACTCTGTACTGTTGATAAAACTGCATCCAAAAGCCACCGACAGTTTATGTACCGCTTCCTCACTGTTATTATACCGATCAAGTTCTACCCGTAATCTCTCCCATAACTCAGACTCAGTCCAATCACAATTGATAATGATTACACAAAATTCATCACCACCAATGCGATAACAAATTCCTACATCCGAATAGGCTTTTGAAATACATTGTCCTGCCGCCATAATTAACAAATCGCCTTCGGCATGACCATATTTGTCATTCACATGCTTCAACCCATTCAAATCGATATAAATCATGGCTGCATTATTATAAATTTCCTGATTTGTCTCCAGATTATTGATCATCAAATCAAAGGCCCTCCGGTTCTTCAGACCTGTCATTTTATCTTCTTCTGACAACCTACGGTATATCTCTGCTTCCGTACGGTATCTCATATTGACCAACAGTTCCTGAACCTGCCTATACATCAAGATCACTACAAATGCCAGCACACCGACCTGAAACATTGCCTGATAAGCTGCATATCCAAGAAATGCATATGCAAGAATAGCCATAATTCCTGCCATTCCTTCTGTAACAAATGCCAGCATACAAACAAACAATTCTTTATCACCCGTTTGATGATATTCATAGAGAAATAATGCAATTGCCAGAATAATTTCTACTACAAATAGCAAATGAGTTACCCAAAGCATATCGAAAAACCGGCTTTTCCCCAAACATACCAGTATAAACTGACAGAAAATATTCAAATAGCATACATCAATCTCTAACGTCAATATTTTATATTTCCGCATATGTGGTGTCGACCTTATGTAGTAAATCATTGCAACAGGAATCAGCATAAAGAAAGCAAAATTGATATAAACAATAAAGCTTCGATACCCGGCAATCAACTGCGTAAACGGGGAATCTGTCAGGCACCAGCCACCGCACACCAGCAGAAATGCTGATATGTAGATAAGTCTTTTTGACTCTGAACCTGTAGATTTTACAACAATGGAAAGTCCCAGAGACAAAACTCCCAGAACAATCATCAAAAGTGTCATAAACAATGTAACGGCATTTTCCTTGAAAATCGTTAACCAGATAGCATTCCAGTCTCCAGCCAATATCTGATTTAATTCATAAACATCATCATTATACTTATGATAAACAAACGAAATCAACTCGTCATCTGATTGATTCTCAACTGAAATCAGACACGGCATATTATTCAGAACAAGTTCATTCCGCCCCAACCCGTAATCATTATATTGATATAAACAGGTTTCTCCCACATATGCCTCTAAATCATATTTTGCACTTTTCGTCATCAGCATCTGTGCATTTTCAATACCACCATTCTGTTCATGGTACAAGACCAGACTGTCACCTTCATATTCAACTACTGTCGGAAGTGTAATCTCTATTTTATTCCCGTTCTCCCAATAATACCATCCTTCATCGATGATTTGTGTCTGCTCCTTTTCCATTTTTTTGTCCTGAATTGTCGAACAAAGAATAGGAAACATAACAAGGAGTATCATTAAAAAAACCACTTCTACATAATGATGAACAGATTTTCCATTTTTCATGGTAAACTCCTCACTTTTAGATGTATAAGTCAATATTCTGTCCCAATTCCGGATTGACTGATGATTCCATAATCTTAATCATCCCTTCACCCATATCATCAATCATTTCTAATGAACGATCCAGTACAGCAAACCCAATGTCTGTATTAATTTCTGACATTTTCATAGCCGTCGATAAAGCTGCAATATCCATAATTATCTCCTCCATTCCCTTGCTCATTATTAACCACAAAATCTTTATTTCATTATATCTTTCCCCATCTATCTTTGCAAGTAAATTTTACAAAAATAAAAATAAATTTAATTTGCACTGTCTTATTTTGTATGATAAAATAAAAAAAGCAATGGAGGTAATCGAAAATGGAAGATTTATATAAAAAGATTTCAATTTCGCAGCTCTGCCGTGTAATTGATTTATTAAGTCCCTGTATGGATGACTATTTATATGTGTATGATATAAAAAATGACTATTATTATATTTCTTCACATGCATTGGATCGTTTTGCCCTTCCCGGCAACTCGTTTCACCATGTAGTCGAAACCCATGGTACATTTGTTTATCCACCTGATGTAGATATTCTTCAGGAAGATTTAAACGCATTGATATCCGGAAAACGTGAATCCCATAATCTGAACTATCGCTGGCTCTCTAAAAATAAAACCCCGATTTGGATTAACTGTCGCGGTCGTATTGTCCGCGACAATAACGAACCTTTGTATATGATTGGCTGCATCAATGAAATCGGTGCAAGTCAGAAAGCAGATAATGTAAGTGGTCTTTTAGGGGATTCCAGTCTCAAACTAATGATGACTGAATTATATCCTGATTATCCAAAAGGCTTTCTTCTACATATTGGGTTAGACGATTTTAAAGAAATTAACGAAAAGCTTGGCATCGAATATGGTGATATGGTATTGCGTCATACCGCGGAGTGCATTTCTTCCTGTATTTCACCGGGGCAGCAAATTTTCCGCATTGTTTCTGACGAATTTATGGTTGTTGATTTTCTTGGCGGAAGCTGTGAAGAAGGAATTGCACTTTACAAAAGAATCAGGCAATCCATTGATGCATTTGTTGAAAAAAATATGTATGAGGCCGTATTCACCATTTCTGCAGGGATATTGAGCACCGAACACATTTCCGGCTGTTCCTATTCAAATATTATGAAATTATCTGAATTCACCTTGAACGAAGCGAAACGAAAAGGAAAAAATATCTGCTACCAGTTTGTTCCGGATGATTATGCCAGCTTTTTGCGCACGAAGAGACTGACACAGCTTCTACGACAGGCTGTGAATAATGATTTCGCAGGATTTGAAGCTTATTTTCAACCATTAGTTCTGACGAAAGATAAGACACTCTATGGTGCGGAAACATTACTGCGTTTTCATACGGAGGAAGGAATGATTTCTCCCGGAGTATTTATTCCGATCTTAGAGGAAACCGGATTGATTATTCCCGTAGGACGCTGGGTACTTCATCAATCACTAAAAGCATGCAAACAAATTCAAACATATATACCTGATTTCCGAATCAGCATTAATGTCTCTTATATACAGGTTATGAAAAGTGATATAATCAATGAAATTATTTCTGCCGTATCAAAATACGAATTAAATCCCTCCACGGTCATCATCGAATTAACCGAAAGCGGTCTTCTTGTTTCCAACTTGCAAATCGCAAAAATGTGGTCTAAACTTAACGAAAAAGGAATTCAACTGGCATTGGATGACTTCGGAACAGGATATTCTAATTTTCATTATCTGCATGATCTTCGTCCAAGCATTATCAAGATAGACCGTTCCTTTACGGTAGAAGCTTTGGCAAATGATTACGAATACAATCTGCTTTCTTTGATGAGCGGCATGGTGCATAACTTCAATCTGAAAGTCTGCATCGAAGGAATTGAAAATCAAAATGAATTACAAAAGATGTGTAAACTGCAACCTGATTATTTCCAAGGATTTTACTTCGGTAAACCCTGTGCTCTGCAAAAATTTATAGAAAATTTTGTTACAGCAAAAATATAGAATAAAGAAAAAGATTCGCACCAGTCAGATGCGAATCTTTTTACTTTTATTTCTTACTCTTATTAATTTCCGGCTCAATATGCCATATAAAAACAACATCAAAATAACATTAAAAACTGCATGACCTATATTAAAAACAATTCCCGTAGTAAAAACTGTCAGAGCCGACGCAAAAGTAACACTTTCTCCCAAATAAGAAATCGTAAGAAAATCTGTGATAATACTAAATAAAAAAGCCGCCAGAAAACTGTAAAAGCTGTAAATCACACACTTTATTTTTTCATTCCGGGTAAAAATTACTTTTTCTAATAATCCTGCCAAAAATCCCACAATTCCCCATGCTGTCATCTGATACAGAGTCCATGGTCCCTGTCCCAGAAAAAGATTTGATATAAGGGCACAAAGGGCACCGGTAACAAATCCATTTCTGCATCCATATACACTACCCATCACTATCACCAGAACAGTCACCGGCTGAACCTGCGGAATAATAGAAAAAATAACTCTTCCAAGAGATGCACCGCAAGAGATCACTACAATCGGCAGTATTTCCTGGGGCTGAGGCCTTGTCCTCTCAAATGAGAGAAAAAAAAGCAGATTTATTACAAGCATTAATATTTCAATCATCTTCCCACATTCCTCTCAATCTTCCTAAAACAGTAGTGTAAAAACGATTCTTTTGGAATATCTGAGCCGGTTCTCCTTTAGCGATTATTTTTCCTTCAAACATGAACAGACACAAATCCGCACTCTCCTGAATAAATTCTAAATCATGGCTAATAAACAGAATGGTTTTTCCTTCCATTCGCAACTGTTCCAACACATTTGTAAACAAATATTTTTCATACCCATCCATGGACTTTACCGGTTCATCCATTAACAAAATGTCACTATCACCAAGAAGCAGCTTAAAAATAGCCGCTTTCTGCATCTGTCCTCCACTTAAATCAAGAGGATTTTGATTCAGATATTTTTTTATATCCTCACAAAAATCATACCGCTCTAAATATTCTTCTATCTTTTCTTTTTTTGCAATCATTAATAAATCATCCCAAAGGCTGTCTTTAAAAAAAGCATAAACCGGATTCTGTGGTAATATCCCTATCTTTCCTTTTACAATGCACTTTCCCCGGTACAGTTTACGATAACCGGAAAGTACAGAAAATAACGTGGACTTTCCAACTCCGTTTCCCCCAGCTATGCCATATATATGTCCTTTTCGAAATGTTACATTCAAATCTTTCAGTATATCCTCTGATTCTTTTTCATATCTGAAATATCCCGATTTAATTTTCAGTACTTCCTCTCTCGTATTTTCTATAGTTTGCTTGTCCCTTGAGCTAATTTGTTTCTTGGACATTCCGGATAACTGTACGAACAATTCTCTGGCGCTTGCAGAATAGTTTTCATGAAAATACTTCTGATATAATTTAACGACTTCTGGAAGAGAATATCGAAACGGTTTACTCTCCCTAAACAGAAAATCCATGAATCCCCCTGACATACCTTCATATAAAATCCTTCCGTTTTCCATATACAATATCTTATCCGCTTCCCACAAAAAACGCTCTAAATTGTGTTCTACCACAATAATTGTAATATTTAAATCTTCTCTGATTTTTTTTATCAGGTTCATAAAATCATAAGTACAGACAGGATCAAGCTGGGATATCGGCTCGTCCAGCAAGAGAAATTTTGGATTCATCATAAGCAGTGAAGCCAGATTTAAAATCTGCTTTTGTCCACCTGACAATTCCGCGGTATTCCGATGCAATATAGATTCAATTCCGAGATAAGCAGATATTTCTGCCACAGATCTTGCTATTTGTTCTCTGTCCATCCCCAGATTTTCAGCACCAAACACCAATTCCTCCTCTACAGTTCCACAGACAATCTGACTCTCCGGATTTTGAAATAAATACCCTATTTTTGAACTTTCATAGACTGTTGTTATCTCTCCGTCTATATATCCCTGGGGACATATTTCTTCCTTCAAGAGTCTCAACAGGGTGGTTTTTCCACATCCGCATGGCCCGCAGAGGAGAATCATTTCCCCTTGTTGCACCTGAAATTCCACATGATCCAGAACTCTATTATTATCATATTGAAAACTCAAATTTTTGACAGATAATACTTCCATTGTAACTCCTTATAAATATTGTAGATATCTGGCACAAAGAAATATGCTGCAATCATCCAGACCGCATGATATCCCGCTATAATATAACCTGTTCCATAAACGAGGATAATAAAAAGCAGAATATAATCTGCCGATTTAAAAGCATATTGAATATAACTTGATCTTTTTCCCTTTCCATATCCTCTTGCACTCATGGACATAGCTGTTTCCACTGAATCCTCCAGCATAACAGAAAGCAATACAGACCAGATAATTCCCGCATTCTTAAGCTTACCAAATTTTTCCTCAGTTCCATAAGTACTCCACACTTCTTTAATTTTATCAATTTTCCTTATGAATTTTTCATAATAACAAAATACCATAGAAATAATTAATCCGGTAACAGGAAATCTGCGTCCAATGATGTAAGTAATTTTTTGATTATCAAATATCATATTAAAAATCCGGAATCCTAACAACAAGGAAATAATCATGATTCCCATATTGATTCCATAAAGAAATGCTTCCACTGTCAGGGGGTGATTATTAATATACAGAATCGGTGTTTCTCCTCTGTGATTAAACAGCATATTAAATATCCCCATAAAAAAAATCAAAAAAACTCCTGATTTCATAGTTTGCAAATATGAAATCATTCCCAGAATAAAACTAAAATTCAGTGATATTGATAAAAATACCACCATCATATTCAATCCATGATCTGCAGTAATGATTGTAAAAAATAACAATATCATATAACATATGGTTGACCAGGGATTTAATTGTTTAAAGTAATTTGTCATAGACACTCCATTAATCATCATAATCTGCTGCATAATACCAAAGTATTTCATCATTTTCATGCAATTTGTACTTATCACAGGAAAGTGGCGGTATCTCTCCATTGACCTTATATTTCCAACCGCTATATTTTCCACATTCTTTTTCCGAAAGTCCTCCAATAGAGGAGATATATGCACCAAATCCTGAGCTTTGATTTACATAGGATATCTTCTGCTCGCTACATGCAGCTCCCAGCACATCCAGCACTGTCTCACCATTTCTTACACCTATCGTTCCCTGATAAAAAACTCCACTTTCCGGCAGCTTAGCCTGCGTATTTAAATCCGGATGAGTTAGGATTTGTTCACAGGAAATTTTTATAGTAACTGCGAAATACTCTTTCTCTGTCGCCACTTCAGTGGTATTCTGTTCATTTGACCTGTCTTCCTGAGATGTTGTCTGATTATTGTTTTGCTGTGTTCTGGTAGTTTCCTCCGGCTGTTTTGCCGTATTAACAGGAATCGTTATTTCTTCTTTACCTGCTTCTGTATCTGTGTCTGTATTTATTTCTGCATTTCTTTCTGCATCTGTTTCTGTATGTGTTTCTGAATTTATTTCTGTATTTATGTCTGTCTCTGGTTCCGTGTTTGTTTCTGTCGTGCTATCTTCCAGTATGCTTTCCTTCTCTTCCCCGGTAGCCAGTTCTTCCAGTATACTTTGCCTCTCTGATATCTCAGCGCTCTGTTTTTCATTGTGCTGACTTACAGTTTCAATCTCAAGCTGCGGCAGGATAAGAAAAAAAAACAGGATAAGGATTACTGCCCCAAGGCAGTAACCCTTTCTCTCTAAAATAAACTCTTTTATATTCTGAAATATATTAGAAAATTTCTTCATTTCTTCTGTTCCTCATCAGAATCAATACTGACACTGCCACAAATCCAATCATGACAAATGGCATAACAACAGTCTCATCTCCTGTATTTACACTCTCAGTCTGAGTATTCTGCTGATTCTTTGATGCAATTTCGATATTTTCATTTACCTTATTATCATTTTTATCATTTTCTTCCTTTTGAATCTCTTGAACCACGTCTTCTGTGTTTTCTTTTTCAAAGTCTTCAATGGCAGTTTTCAATGCATCCTGATAAAATACAAGTCCCCACATCATATCAACAGTGGCATAAAAATTATCACTTCCATAATAAGTATATGCTCCCTCTGTGCCCTTAAACTGCTCTGTTGCAAGATAGAGTTTATAAGCATTTTCAAGATCCTGATACTCAGCAAACATACGGAGTGCCAGTCCGGTAGAATCAGGATTTGCAGAACCCGAGTAGACAATCGCACCGGTTTCATCGCACTGTGCTAATGTCCATGCAAGTGCCTTATCAACTTTTTCTCTTATCTCCGTATCACCATCGAAGTACATACCGGAAACAGCTGATAAAACATTTGCATTATTATCTGCACTGACACCCCAGTAATCAATACCGGTACCATTCTCTTCACTATCTACGTAATAGCCCAGAACACCTTCCTTAATCTTAGCATTTACATTCTGAAGCTTTTCATTTTCTAAAGAACTCTTCTGAAACGCCATATTCACATATTGATATGCATATGGATTGACAGACTGTTCTTCCATAAAAATCTCGTATAATTCCTCTACGAGATTTACACCCTCATAATTTTCCGGATTCTGTCCTGTCGCATTCAAGTAAAGTACTGCAACTGCATAATCAAGTGATTTCACACCGTCTGAACGATAAGAATTCAGAAATTCCGTAAGTTTTTCGTTTAATAACCGAATCACTTCCTCATCTCCGGCCCCTGCTCTGATACAGAGAATTTCCTGATTTAGGATGTTATAAGTCAGTGCATTTCCTTCTTCAAGACTTTTTTTCAGTTCGGAATTAATGTACTGGGCAGTGACTGTAGCATCGCTGTCCACCTTTGTCTTGACTGTTTTCCAGTCAGTGGTTGCCACTACATTAGCAGAATTTTCTGATTCGCCTGCTGCGAAAACGACATGGCTGTCTGTATATAAAGACGCCAAAAGAAGCATTGCGGACAATGCCATAGAAATAATTTTTTTCATGTTACCTCCTTCTCATCTCTCACCAGATGATTGAATATATAGTACTAACCTGACAGATATCCTGACTTACAGCTTCATACCTAATCTTTCACCTTCCCATTTCAGAATTAAAAATCCTGTCACAGTGGTTTCACTTTATCAGTGTTGAAATTTCGTAGCTGCTTACAGTAGAGTGAGCTGTTATGGATTTTCACCATATTCCCCGAAAATATGATAATGATACAAGGGTCAAAAGGTCAGAATTCGTTCCTGCTTGCAGGATAAGAGTTCTGACTTGTTGACACTGGTATCATCATATATTTTCAGCAAATTTTACTTTGCCGTCAGATTGCATTAAGATTATAATCAATCGTTTCCTGAATGTCAAATTATTTCTTTCTTATTCCCCCATCATCATATTGATATATTTTACATACGCAGCAAATGCAGCTGGAATCGGATAATTTTCTTTTGCATCATTCACTTCAACATAAAGCATATCGCTTTTATCTTCTTCCAGTTCATCTATCCATATCACATAGCCTGTCATATGCCATTCTACATGAGAAAAGATATGTTTCGACGGCTCCAGCTTCGCGATACGCAAAGGAGACAGTTTTTTATTCTTAATCCATTCCAAAGCTTCTTCCTCTGAAAGACTTCCTTCCGTGTTGGGGAATTCATACAAGCCTGCTAAAAGACCTTTATTTTTTCTCTTATTCAATATTACATGATTCTGCTGCCGAATCACAAAGATTGTTTTTTCTTCTACCCGCCTTGCTTTTTGCTTTGATTTTACAGGAATTTCTCCAATTCTGCCCTCTGATTTTGCCCGACAGAAAGATTGCCATGGACATTTCTCACAGAGAGGCTGTCCATTTGGCACACAGACAATTGCCCCCAGTTCCATCAGTGCCTGATTAAATTCTCCGGCATGGGCATCGGGTATCACTGTTTTCAGCAAATTTTCCACTTCTGTTTTCACAGACTGCTTTGCAATATCCGAAGAATCCGCACTGACTCTTGTAATCACCCGCAATACATTTCCATCGACTGCCGGCACGGGAATACGATATGCAATAGAAGCAACTGCTCCGGCCGTATAGCTGCCGATTCCTTTCAGCTTTAATAACTTGTCATAATCTGCAGGCAATTTTCCTTCATATTCTTCCATCACTGTTTTTGCGGCTTCCTGCATATTGCGTACACGATTATAATAACCCAGTCCTTCCCATAATTTCAACAGCCGTTCCTGGGGACACTCTGCCAGGGCACGAACATCCGGAAGCTCTTTTGTAAATCTTTCAAAATATGGTTTGACTGCTTCTACTCTGGTCTGCTGTAACATAATCTCTGAAACCCAGACATGATATGGCGTGGGATTTTCCCTCCATGGTAATATTCTTGCATTTTTTTGAAACCACTCCAAAAGTGGATTGACAATAATATTAAAATCAAAATCCGATAACATATTTTCCTCCGAATTCTCCTAATGTATGCTTACTTCCTGTCTCACTGTATGCTCCGTATCCCTGATAATCTCCCTATATTCAGGATGCTCCCGGCAAAATCTTTCTATGACTTCAGGGTGTTCCCAATAATGCATAGGATATACATGTCTGACCGGAATATTTTGTAAAAAGTATTCCATTCCCTTCCCATAATATTCTTCCTGTCTTGGATCCAATGGCAGAAAGGCCACATCAATCCGGCACTCTTTTATCTTTTGAATTTCTCTCTGATATCTTGCCGACATATTATGATTATACTGCTTACTCTCATCTTTCAACTGCCAGTCATTTAAATCCCCGGCATGATATAATTGTCCCTCTTCCGTGTTTAACAAAAATGCCACACCCCTATCTGTAGAATGGAAGGTTTTTAATGACATGGAACAGGAAAGCTGATACTCTGAATCCGGTCTGACATATATATAATCCAATCCTTCCGGAATTTTTTTTACATAAATATCCTTCGACAATATTCCAACTATCTGACTGAACTGTATTCCCTGAGCCTGCAGGAGAGAAAATATCTGAGGATTATAATGATCCCCATGACTATGACTGGAAAACACGAAAACTTTTTTCGTCCCACTACTTAACTGTGGAAGTTTTCCCTTATAGTAATCGAAGATGAGATTACATTCTTTTAATTCTATTAAAAATCCACTATGTCCAATATATGTTACTTTCATTGCCCTTACCCTAAATAAAAAACCTATGCTACAATGACTGCATTATAGCATAGGTTTGATTTCTAAGCAATGGCCTTAAATGCTTCCTCTAAGTCTTCAATAATATCATCAATATTTTCTGTACCGATAGAAAGACGAATTGTGTTTGGTTTGATACCCTGTTCCTCTAATTCTTCCTCACTTAACTGTGAATGAGTAGTGGATGCAGGATGTATCACAAGAGATTTCACATCTGCCACATTTGCCAGCAACGAGAACAATTCAAGGTTATCGATGAATTTCTTTGCCTTTTCCGCATCTCCTTTAATCTCAAAGGTAAAGATAGATCCTCCACCATTTGGGAAATACTTCTGATATAATCTCTGTTGCTCCGGATCCTGTGAAATAGAAGGATGATTTACCTTTTCAACCTGAGGATGATTTTCCAGGTATTTTACTACTTTCAACGCATTTTCTACATGTCTTTCTACTCTTAAGGAAAGTGTTTCCAATCCTTGAAGGAAGAAGAATGCATGGAATGGTGAAAGTGTTGCACCGGTATCCCTGAGCAGAATCGCTCTGATTTTTGTAACAAATGCAGCTGCACCTGCTGCTTTCGTAAATACGACTCCATGATAGCTTGGATTTGGCTCTGTCAGAGAAGGAAACTTACCGCTTGCCTCCCAGTCAAACTTTCCGCTATCTACAATCACACCACCAATCGTAGTTCCATGTCCGCCAATAAATTTTGTTGCAGAATGTACTACAATATCTGCTCCATATTCAATCGGTCTCACAAGATAAGGTGTTGCAAATGTGTTATCTATCACAAGCGGAATCTTATGAGCATGTGCTATTTCTGCCAGTTTTTCAATATCAACCACTTCTGAATTAGGATTGCCTAATGTCTCAATAAAGACGGCTTTTGTATTTTCCTGAATTGCCTGTTCCACTTCATCATAATTAAATGGATCCACAAATGTTGTTGACACACCGTATGAAGGAAGCGTATGCTCAAGAAGATTATATGTTCCTCCATATATATTTTTTGCTGCTACAATGTGATCTCCATTTTGTGCCAGATTCTCAATGGTATAAGCGATGGCTGCTGCCCCTGATGCTACAGCCAGAGCTGCAACACCGCCTTCCAAAGCTGCAATTCTTTTTTCAAATACATCTTCTGTAGGATTTGTTAATCTTCCATAAATATTTCCTGCATCTGTAAGCCCAAATCTGGCAGCCGCATGTTCGCTGTTTCTGAATACATAAGATGATGTCTGATAAATCGGTACTGCTCTTGCATCTGTAACTGGATCCGGCTGTTCCTGACCTACATGTAACTGTAATGTTTCAAATTTTAAATTTCTTTCTGCATATGTTTTCTTTCCCATGATTCTTTCCTCCATTTCCTATCTTTTTAGTAGGTTATGTGAATATGATATCATGGAGCTTACTTCTTGTAAAGTTGTTTTTTTTTATATCCTGTTATAGGTAAAAACTATATGCCTTTCTTTGGACATATATCATTCAGACAGCATTTATCACAATGCGGTTTTGTCCGTGCGGTACAGATATCCCTTCCATGATATACAAGTCGATGGCAAAAATCATTTCCTTCTTCCGGAGGAATGATTTTCCATAATGCCATCTCCACTTTTTTTGGTTCTTTTATGCTATTAACCAACCCCATCCGATTGGTCAATCTGATACAATGGGTATCTGTTACAATGGCAGGTTTTCCAAACACATCCCCCATAATCAGGTTTGCACTTTTTCTTCCCACTCCCGGCAATTTCAACAACTCATCAAAATTATCCGGTATTTTACAATCATACTCATCTCTCAGCATTTTCATGCATGCACTGATGTCTCTTGCCTTACTTTTTCCCAAACCACAAGGTCTGACAATTTCTTCTATTTTTTCCACAGGGGCATCTGCCAAAGCTGCAATATCCGGGTATTTTTCGTATAATCCCTGAACCACTACATTTACCCTTGCATCTGTACACTGCGCTGCCAGACGTACACTGACTAAAAGCTTCCAAGCCTGATCATAATCAAGACTACATCCGGCATCGGGATATTCTTTTTTTAATCGTTCTATTATTTCTA
This sequence comes from Lachnospiraceae bacterium, assembly GCA_034172985.1. Lineage (GTDB taxonomy): Bacteria > Bacillota > Clostridia > Lachnospirales > Lachnospiraceae > CAG-303. The sequence continues at coordinate 14,661 of JAXFDY010000102.1, read as the reverse complement.
ATGCTAATTCTTTTTTTCTCATGTTAATTCCTTCTTTAAAATTATATGCTCTTTGTTACCTCTTCTTTTTACACGCATATCCGCCTGTCTGTCAAGTTTTTTTTACTCAATAACTCCACCTTCTACTACAATATTTTCTATATCCACATTATCACCGTATACATCTTTCAGGGTAGCTTCATAATCTGCATGAAAAAATTGCTCTTCACCTAATGATATAATCTCATCATTCAGCCAGTTCAGCAGTTCCGTATTACCCTTCTGTACCGCCGGTGCAATCGCATCTACACTTCCAAGGGATTCTATACCTACAGAAAATCCCTGATTCTGAATAGCCCATGCCAGAACTTCTGTATTATCTGTAGAAAATGCATCTCCCCGCCCGTCTGCCAGTGCATCATAAGCTTCCTGATACTCATCAAATTTTATCAGATTCACCTCAGGATGATTTTCTGTAAAATAGGTTTCTGCTGTTGTTCCTTTTACAACGATCAGATTTTTTCCCTTCAGATTTTCCACATCGGTAATCAATGCATTGTCAGGAGATACCACACCAAGTGCTACTTTCATATATGGTAATGCAAAGTCGACCTTTTCACTTCTTTCTTCCGTCACCGTAAAATTCGCTAATATAATATCTACCTTTCCTGACTGAAGATATTCTACTCTGCTTGCTGCTTCCACATAAACAAATTCTACCGCAGATTCACTGCCAAGTAAATCTTTTGCAATTCTTTTTGCAAAATAGACATCGTAACCCTGCACATCTCCATTTTCATCTACATATCCAAAAGGATTTTTATCACTGAATACACCTATCCGGATTTTTCCATCTTCTTTTATCTCTTCTAAGGATCTCGCTCCTGCCTCATCGGACTGCTTATTATGATTGCATGCCATAAGTATGGCTGCCAATAAACTTACGACAAAAAAAATGCCTAAAATTCTCTTCTTCATTTTTTTCCTCCTCCAATATAATGAAAACTATTTAAAAATTTTTGCGTTCTATCTGTTTTCGGATGTTCAAACAATTCAGCCGGAGTGCCTTCCTCTACTATTTTTCCCTTGTCTAAAAAAAGCACCCTGTCTGCCACTGCTTTTGCAAACTCCAGCTCATGGGTCACTATAACCATTGTCATCCCTTCTTTGGCCAGTTCCAGTACTACCTGTAACACCTCCCTGACCATCTCCGGATCCAGTGCCGCAGTTATCTCATCAAGCAGCAATACTTCCGGATGCATAAGAAGTGCCCTTACGATAGCAGCTCTCTGCTTTTGACCTCCGGACAACTGTCTCGGATAATCATTGATTTTTGTGAACAGACCCACACGCTTCAATAATTCTGTTGCTTCCTCTTCCACTTCCTTTTTCTTCCTCTTCTGAACCTTACAGGGAGCAAGCATCAAATTCTGTAAAATAGTCATATTGGGAAAGAGTTCATAACTTTGAAATACCATACCTATTTTTTCCCTAATTTTATGCTGACTTTTTTTCTCCTGCTGATAAGGAATCCCTCGAAAATATATGGAACCGGAATCAATGGATTCTAATTGATTTAAGCATCTGAGGAAGGTGCTTTTCCCGCATCCGGAAGGCCCTATAATGACTACCACTTCTCCCTTTCTGATAGAAAAAGAAATATCATCCAGTACATACTTGTCTTTTGTAAAAGATTTTTTCAAATGTTCTACCTGCAGTATAATTTCTGACATAATATTCTCCAGCCCTCCTAATCAGCTAATCTTTTTTCCAGACTGGCTGACAATCTTGAAAAGGGAAAGCAAATCAGAAAATACATTAGAAATATTACACCGTATACCCACAAAGCGCCATCCGGATTTGTATATCTGTTTGCATCAATAATCTGCTTTCCCACTTTTACAACTTCTACTACCCCAATCAAAACTACCAGTGATGTGGTCTTTATCATTCTCGTAAAAAGATTAATTGCAGAAGGTATCAGTCTCCTTATGGTCTGCGGGAGGATGATATTCCAATAAACCTGTAGTTTCGTTAACCCCAATCCATATCCGCTCTCATACTGATGAATCGGAATGGCATTCAAAGCACTTCTGACCAAATCACCCATTTCTGCTATTCCCCAGAAAGAAAAAACTACAATCGCCGCATTTTCTCCTGTCATATTCATTCCTAAATGTTTTGCAGCTCCAAAGTATACAAGAAATAATAATGTAAGCTGCGGCATGATTCTTACAACCTCCAGATAAAAACGGCAAAGAGCCTGAACCAATTTATTTTTGATATTCATAATCATTCCCAATAAAAATCCCAGTGCAATAGAAACGCACATGGCAATCAAAGCTATTCGTAAGGTCACCCACAGTCCTTCCCAGAGTCTGAGAAAATTTGTACCCCGAAATAATACTTCATACCCCATATTCTCCATAACGGATTCTCCTTTCTACCAATGAGCAGATCACTGATATCGGTAATAAAATGATCAGATATGATAGTACGAGCATAAATAATGATTCATCTGTTTTATAATAAATCCCAATCAGATCTTTCGTCACAAACATTAGATCAGCCAGAGCAACTGCACTAAATACTGAAGTTTCTTTTACTAAAAAAATAATATTTGCACAAAATGCGGGAATAGAATTGGATACTGCCTGTGGAAGCATGACAAATAAAAAAACCTGACTTTTTTTCATTCCCAATGCCAAGGCCGATTCCTTTTGTATTAATTGTATATTTTCAAATCCGCTTCGAAACACCTCTGCCATATAGCTCCCACCCTGAAATGCAAGACCAACCACAGCGCATACCTCTGAATTTAAAACAATGCCCACTTTGGGTAACCCAAAATATAAAAAAAATAACTGGATCAAAAGCGGTGTATTTCTGGAAAATTCAATATAACAGCCGGCAATCTGTTTTAGCAGGGGGATTTTTAAATATCTAATCATACTACATAACAACCCGACTGCAATAGCCAATACTATACCGATTCCGGCAATATACATGGTAATTTTGGCGGCTTCTGCATAAAGTGGAAGCTGTTCCTTCATAAAATTAATGTCCATCTTATTTAACTCCATAGCATGCTCCTTATATATGCATATTCCGCTGGTCTTGTCCTGATTACAAAAAATCAGCACATCAAATTCTGATGCACTGATTTACATAAATTATTTTTCATAATCCAAACACATTCTGACTTCTGTATAAGGACGTACATAAGTATCTGCTGCCTTTACATGTTCCGGATGCTTCTGATATTCTTTTAATGCTTCTTCATTTTCAAGAACGCTGTCCAGCATTACATCGGCATTTGAAGATGGCAGTGGATTTGTTCCTATCTCAAGACTGATCAACCCCGGAACTTTTCCCACCAGTCCTTCAAGATTTTCCTTAATCTCTTTTGCAATCCGTATTTTCTCATTTTCAGACAAACTATCTTTTAATTTCCATAAAATAACATGACGAACCATTATGACCCTTCCTTTCTGAAACATAAAATCAACAATCCTATTATATGCAATTTTATCAATTAATTCAACCTGCTTCTCATTGATTTCTTTTGATTCCTGTGATATATTCTATAGCAGTTTAAATGAATCAAAAAAACGCAGAGGAAACATATTATGTCAGAATTTATCTTACCATCTGGTTTTACAAAAAAAATGAAAAATCTTCTTGGTGCACAGTGGGCATCATTTGAAAACTGTTACAAAAACGACAAATATCAGGGGCTCCGCTTCAATCCACTGAAAAAAAATCTTTCCGAAAATGACTACAGTAATCTTCTCCATGATTTGTCTATTACAGACACAGAACAGATTCCCTGGGCAGAACATGGTTTTTATTATGGCGAAAATGCACATCCAGGAAAACATCCCTACCATGAAGCCGGTCTTTATTATATCCAGGAACCAAGTGCCATGTCCGCAGCAACACTGCTGGCACCTTCTCCGGGAGAACGGGTACTGGATTTATGTGCAGCTCCGGGCGGAAAATCTACCCAGCTTGCCTCCTATATGAATCAGGAAGGATTATTGATATCAAACGAAATCCATCCTTCCAGATGTAAAATCCTATCACAAAATATTGAGCGTCTCGGCATCTCTAATACCATTGTCACAAATGAAAGCAGTGACGTACTTGCTGCTCATTTTCCGGAATATTTTCATAAAATTCTGGTGGATGCTCCCTGCTCCGGTGAAGGAATGTTTCGAAAAAATCCGGAGGCAGCTCTTGAATGGAGTCTTGATCAGGTGCAGATCTGTGCAGACCGTCAGCTTTCCATTTTAGAAAATGCTGCTGCCATGCTGATGCCAGGCGGTACGATTGTGTATTCTACCTGCACATTTTCTCCCGAAGAAAATGAAGGAGTAATCGGACAGTTTCTGGATCATCATCCTGAATTTACTGTAACTCCTAAAACGATTCCATATTTTGATGCAGGAAATCCCGATTGGGGAAATGGGTCAGACGAATTAAAATATACTTTCCGTCTCTGGCCTCATCATCTTCATGGTGAAGGTCATTTTGCAGCGATTCTTCAAAAAAACGGAACTCCGGAAGATCTGGAATCAAAGATCAGAAAAAAGAAACCGGATAAAAAACTTTTTTCCATTTTACAGGAATTTACTTCAAATTGCCTGTCTAAAGATATGGAAAACTATATTTTATCCGGAAATCTTGTGTTATTTGGTGACCAGCTTTACCGCCTTCCTGACCAAGCTCCTGATTTATCAGGAATCAGGGTATTGCGTGCGGGTCTTCACATCGGAACCTTTAAAAAGAATCGTTTTGAGCCGGCTCATGCTCTTGCACTTTATTCTGGTAAAGAAGACGTCCAAAACTACATCTCCCTGACTCTGTCAGATCCTCGCTCTGGAATGTTTTTTGCAGGCGAATCCTTTCAGGTAAATGCAAAAAAAGGCTGGTGCCTTGTATGCATCAATGGTTATTCCGCAGGATGGGGCAAAGTGTCCGGAGATGACTTAAAAAATCATTATCCAAAAGGACTTCGAAAAGAATATTTTTCCATCATTTGAAACATCCTATCGATATCAATGGGCTTCGATAGATGCTCATTCATTCCTGCTTCCCGGGTCTCCTTCATATCTTCTACATAAGCATTTGCAGTCATGGCGAAAATCGGAATTGTTTTTGCATCCTCCCTTTCCAGACTGCGAATTGCTTTTGTCGCCTCTATTCCATTCATTACAGGCATCATTACATCCATGAAAATAAATGAAAACTCTCCCACTTCACTTCTCTCAAATATCTGTAACGCCTCCTGCCCATTCCATGCATGTGCCACTTCAATTCCTGCATCCTTTAGTATATAAGTGATAATCTCTATATTCATTTCATTATCTTCCACCAGCAACGTCTTCAATCCCTGCAGATTCGCTTTCTCAAATGGTTTCTTTTCTCCAGAGTTTTCTGCGATGGATTGTTTATCCAAATCAAATGCAAGATCCACAATAAAGCTTGTTCCTTCTCCCAAATGACTATTTACGGTAATCTGTCCATTCATCCTGTCTACCATTTTTTTCACAATTGCCATTCCCAGACCACTTCCCTGATATCTGCTTCTGGAATTATCTTCCTGAGTGAAGGGTTCAAAAATATGTTTCAAAAATTCTTCGCTCATCCCTTTCCCGGTATCTATAATGGCAAACTGAAACCTTGCTATTTCATTATCTGCACTTAATTCACTGACCTGCAATAAAATGTTCCCATTTTCTGACGTGAATTTTACCGCGTTGCTTAAAATATTCACCAGAATCTGACGCAGATGTAATTCATCACCCATTAATTTTGTGTGAAACAGATTATTATATTCCTGTTCAAACTGAACATTACTTTGTTCAAGCTGACCACTGATAATTGATGTACACTCATCCATCAGGTCCATAAGATCAAATGGTTCGTGAGCCAGTTCAATTTTCCCGCTCTCTATTTTTGACATATCCAGAATATCATTAATTAATGACAGCAAATGATCAGAGGAAAATAAGATTTTTTGGATACAATCTTCTAAAATATCTTTTGAGTCTAAATTATCTTTTGCTATCTTGGCCATACCAATAATCCCATTAATGGGTGTTCTTACATCATGGGACATATGTGCCAAAAACTCACTTTTCGCCTTATTTGCACTTTCTGCTGCCATCGCATTTCGCAAAGCACGATTCGTTCTCTCCTGCTGCAATATCCGCCGTTTACTGTTGCTTGCAGATAAACTCATAAAAATCAAAATAGCCAAAAGAACCATAATCACTGTTGCGATTACTGAAACACAGATAATAATGGCTTTCATGAATTTTTTGCTATTTACACTGACTGTATCAGAGGGAACCAGAAGAAGCATCGTCCAGTCACATATTTCCATCGGCTCAAGAGCTAAAAAATATCCCTTTTCAGCCAGAGATACTTCCATGCATCCTCTTCCTCTCATGGTCACCTGCTGATATAATGTACTATAATCACCATGCAAAAATTCTACCTTCTCCAAAGCTGATAAAGCATTTGATTTTTCTATCCATTCTGCATGATTCTCCTGAAATATCATGTCTCCATTTTTATTTATGATATAAATAAAGCTATTGCTTTGAAATTCCTGTACTTCTAATAAATTACAAATAGTAGCCATATCTTTTACTACAGCGATACGGGTCAGAACCACTGAACTGTCCTGGAAATATATGGGGTGCTCCAGTTGTTTGATAACAATCAAGCGGTTCTTTGATATTTTCAAATCTCCATAACTTGTGCTTGAAATAGTTTCTCCGTCCATTCCATCCATTTTTCCCATATTACCCTTTGAATCGTAATAATTATTCTTATTATCAAGAATCACTATATACATTCCACTCAGTTCCATATCTTCCTCTGACATCTTCTGTATTTCCCAAAGCTCTCTATAATTTCTCGGACTTTCCTGTTCAATTTTATTTTCATATGCAACTGCGGTTTTCCATTGGTCTTTCACAACATCATCCAGCATTTTAACCATCTGCCCAGATATCTCTGAAAGATGAACTGCCCGTTCTTTATATAACTGGTTTTGGATGCTGTTATAGCAAAAATAACATAAAATAATACACAAAATACCTGCTGCAAAATATATAACTGCGAAACTGATTTTCTTTATTCGTTCCCTTTTTTTCTCAATGTACTCTAGTGTATGCTCTTCACACATCTGCCATACTCCTCCATGTATCTCCTTTGACTTAGGCGTTTGACTCATCGTGCCATTATAATCCCACCTTTTTTCTCTGTCAATGTTTTCATTTCGACAAATATTGACAACGAGCTTATGATTTACCAAAAAGTACACTGAAACGTAGTAATCGAATATTCTTTTAATGCAGCCTCCAAAATGCCTTTTTTTACTTTAACCGGCTGACATATCTTCCAGTTTTCTCCCTTTTGTAATGTACCGCTGGTTCTGATGACTTTAGCATCCATCTCCTGCATTGAAAACTCCGATAGATCTATCTTCACATTCTCCTCTTTTTCACTGTAATTGATTACAACAATATTTATCTGTTTCCTACCTGGAGCGTAAGCTGCCAGGGCATGATTGCCACAAAGAATCAATTGATCGCCAGGATGTATATATTTTGTAAACTGGCCAAAGGCATAATACTTCTTTGTTAAAATAATCTCTTCCCTATCATGATCCGCAACGGCTACTCCCCAATATCCCTCTGAAGTATCAGGCATTCCGAAATCCTGATTGCCATTATATCCATACCGTGAAATATGATTGTCAATCAATTGCCACATAACCCAGGCAGAGGGCGATAATTCATTGATATCATCTATGATTTTTTGTGCAAATCCTAAAGCAGCTCGCATTTCGCCGGCATGCTCCCCAGCAACAAAACTTCCATCTGCCTCACTCATCCAAAGGTTGTATCCATGTGTCAAAGCATATTCCCCCATCTCTTTTCGCTTCTCTATTCCATAAGTATGAGTACTGATTCTCCTGATAACCTTCCATGCCTCTTCCGTATATGATTCACAGGCAAGAAGCTGTTTATCTGTACTGGTTTCGTCACTGGCAGTGATTTCTATACGGTTTAAGCCTGACTGTCTGAATGCCTTTTCTGTGGCGAGCAGCATACGGGATTGAGAAGTTCCTATATCAAAATGACATCCTTCCTGTTTTTCACTCATGGCAACCCAATAATCGGTATTTGGTTCATTCATTGCTGCAATACTTGAAACCTGAATATGAAGGTGATTCTGCAGATAGCTACATACATGTGCAAGATACGATGCAAATTCTTCATAACTCTCCTCTTTCAGATTATTGACTGAGGGATCATTTCCTCCGGAAGAACAGCCACTTTTTGTCATATAATAAGGGGCCGAATTGGAAAACGCTTCCACATATGCCTGTTCTCCGGCTTTTTTATAACATTTTTCCAGCACATTCAACTGATTTTGATCTGCTTCATAGTCATATTCAAAAATTCTTTTTCCTTCATTCCATTTCGTCCATCCTGGAATCGCAGAATCGGTTCTCGTGATATGATGATGTTCCGGATTATCACCACCACCTATATTGTAACGCATGATATTTAATTCCAACCCTGATTTGCCATAAAACAGTTCGGCAGCCTGATCTGTTAATACCGGCGAATAACCGATTCTATTTGCCCACCAGCAGAGACTGGAGCCCCAGCCCTGAAAAACGCCATTATTTGTACCAATCGTACATTTTTTGTCACTACAATCTTTTTTTCTAAATCAGCCATTATCGCTTTCCTCTTTACACATAAATCAAATCGATCCTAAGTACGCAAAAGAGCTGCTCACAATGAGCAGCTACTCTATTATACAAATTGCCACATGACATGGCTATCAGTTTTATAAACCTTATACCTGATCAAAATCAAATACCGGTCTTCCCTCTTCATCAAAGATGACTTTCATGACCATGGCATGTCTGTTTGGATCATATAATGGATCTCCTACGATTTCTTCGTATGGTCTTGCATGATAGATACAAAGCGGTGTTACGCCATCCTCTGCCACTGTAAAACTGTTATGACCTGGTCCGTAAATCTTCTTCTCATAATCTGTTTTACAAACCGGATATCTTGATTTTTTCCATGAATTACGGTCTAATAAGTCAGCATCTTCATCCGCCTCCATCAGTCCCATACAATAACATGCACCAGTCGCACTGGCAGAAAAAGTAATATATATCTTGCCATTATTTTTAATTACTGCCGGACCTTCATTTACCCAGAAGTCCACTCTTTCCCAATCGTAATCCGGTGTTGTAAGCATAAACTGCGCAGTCTTCAACTTCGTTGGTGTCTCCATCTCTGCCAAATAAAGATTCGATGCCGCAAACTGACCGCCTGTTTTCTCTGCCCAGCAAAGATATCTTTTTCCTTTATTTTCAAATACGGTAGAGTCCAATGAAAAGTCAATAAATGTTTTTTCATCTCCATCTGCAGGCTGAATCATCCCACGCTCTACCCATTCATCTCTTAACGGATCTTGACCTGTGCACTCTAAAACATAAGGACGAAGTCTCCAGATATCATCTACTTTGCTTGCAGCAAAATAAATATACCATTTTCCATCCAGATAATGAAGTTCCGGAGCCCAGATGTGCTGACTCATTTCACCAGTCTCATGTTTTCTCCATACTACAAAAGTCTCTGCATCTGCCAATTCTGCTATTGTTTTTGCTCTTCTAAGCTCGATACAATCATATGATGGTACAGAACCTGTAAAATAATAGTAACCATCTGTATGGCGATATACATATGGATCTGCTCTCTGCAAAACAATTGGGTTGTTATAATGTAATTCCTGACTCATAAATTCCTCCATTCTGCTGTGGAAACAGCTTAATATCTCTTAGTATATCAGATTTCAGTATTTCTTACAACACTGTATTTTCACTTTTCACAGTGCCTTCCACATAATCCATGGCATTCTGCAATGTAATTCTGCTAATCGCTTCCAGAGCTTCCTCTGTCAAAAATCCCTGATGAGAAGTTACGATTACATTTGGAAATGAAAGAAGTCTTGCAACCACGGAATTGTCTAATATATCGTCCTCCCTGTTCTCAAATACATTATGGGTTTCTTCTTCATATACATCCAGTCCCACACCAAAAAATTTCTTTGCCCGAATCCCTTGAACTAAATCCTTTGTATTTACCAACGCCCCTCTGGAAGTATTTACCAGTATCACATTATCCTTCATTTTCTCAATCGTATCTGCATTAATCATATGATAATTTTCATCCGTCAGCGGACAATGGAGGGAAATCATATCACTTTGTTTTAATACTTCATCAAACTCACGATATTCTACAAATTCCAGATTTGCATTCGGATATTTATCATAGGCAATGACTTTCATGCCCATACCATGACAGATTTTACACATTGCCGCACCAATCTTTCCCGTTCCTATAATCCCGGCAGTTTTCCCATAAAAATTCACGCCTGTAAGACCCGTAAGACTAAAATTATTTTCCCTTACTTTAATATAACTTTTATGAAGCCTTCGACCAACTGCCAATGCAAGTGTAATGGCAAATTCTGCAACTGCTTCCGGAGAATAACCCGGCACTCTCATAACAGTGATCTCTATTTTTGAAGCTGTTTCCATATCTTTATTTTTAAATCCTGCACATCGCATAAGAATCAGTCTTACTCCCACGTCTGCCAGCGCATTTAATACTTCTGTTCCAAGATCGGAACTCACAAATGCACAAATTGCATCATACTCTTTTGCCAAAACCGCAGTGGTTGGAGATATATCTGCTTCCAGATATTTAATTTCAATATCTGGATAATTTTCTACTTCTTTTGTAAATGATTGTATATCATATTTTTTTGCATCATAGAATAATATTTTCATCTTAATATCCTTTCTGGTATTTATTCAGCCTTTTTATTGATATATCTTATTTTTTACTGCTATTACCACAAATATACGGAATAAAAAAAGAAAAATAAGAGACACTATTGAAAAAATCGAAAGGATGATAATTCTATGAAGACTATTTTACCTGGTTTTCTTGCTGCACTGATCATCGCATTTATTGCCAAATTGATTGAAACAATTTTACCTGTCCATCTGATAGGAGCCAGCATCATTGCACTTTTTATAGGTATGTTTTTCCATAATTATCTGTTTAGATGGGATATTTTTAAAAACGGTGTATCCTTTACTTCAAAAAAGATTTTGCGTCTGGCGATTATTCTTCTTGGTGCTTCTTTAAATATTACTGTTATTTTTCAAGTGGGAAAATTATCTATGACAGTTATGGCATTTACTCTGCTCGCCTGTTTTGGTGGGGGATATGTGATAGGAAAGATTTTGGGAATCGACTGGAAACTTTCCAGCCTGATTTCTGCCGGAACCGGCATTTGCGGAGGTTCTGCTATCGCAGCTATTGCGCCAGTCATTCACGCCAAAGACCGTGATATTGCATATGCCATGTCTGCTACTTTTCTCTTTGATATGGCCATGATTGTTCTTTTTCCATTTTGGGGCAAGGCTCTTGGATTAAGTGATATGGCTTACGGACTTTGGGCAGGCACTGCTGTCAATGATACTTCCAGCGTTGTGGCTGCCGGATATGCTTACTCAGAAAATGCCGGGGATTTTGCCATGATGGTAAAGCTTACCAGAACACTCGCCATCATCCCTACAGTTCTTGTTTTTGCGATGATAAGTTTATACAAAGAATCTGGAATTTCTGACAAAACTGCCCATCCGGTCAGATTCCGCACCCTGCTTCCATGGTTTATTCTCGGTTTTCTTCTTCTTTCAATCCTTTACAGTATAGGACTGATTCCTGAAACTATATCCGGATTTTTGAAAGAGTTAAGTAAGTTTCTCATGATTACAGCATTAGCTGCCATAGGCCTTAATACCAGTTTTCATGAAATGCGTAAATCAGGATTTGCTCCTATGATGCATGGCTTTCTTATTTCTGCGCTTGTTGTTATTGTTGCTCTCGGAGTAGAGTATATGATGGGAATTATCTGAAATCAGATGGATAGATTTCTATGCTCAAATCGAAAAATTCCAAATAAAACACAGGAAAATCCTATGATATACAAAAAAATACATGCTACCCATGCCTCCGGCTCCGATGCCGCAAGCTTTTCAGGACTAAATAATGTTAATGGCGTTATATATTTAAGGTTTTCAAACTTATCTCCTACCTGAGAAATCATTTGCACAAGCAAAGAATAAACCACTACCGCCGTGGAAATAGTTAATACTTTTCTTGATTCATTAAAAATACAGGATATGCAAAATCCCACTCCGCCAAAAAAGATATATGTTCCTAACAGACCTACATTCATCCGAAGAAATGCAGCATTCTCAAGTTCCCCTGGAAACATGAAATGACTGACTAAAATAATCAAAGCCACCAGATAGCCTGTAAGAAATATCAGCGTTGAAAATAGAAAGCATGCCTGTGTTTCTGCTATTTTTCGACGTTTTACAGGTGTACAGAGCAAATAGATCATAGACCCCTGATCCACATAACGTGCAATTAGTCTGTTTGTCAGTATAATGATAAATACACACGGAAATACGATAAATAAAAATCCATATAAATATCCCGTAATAAATTCCAATAAGGTAGTTCCCACATCCAACATGCCAAATGCCGCAAATAGCTCCGGCATACTCTCCGCCATTACTTTCAGGCTATCACCTAACTGAGGTTCAAACATGGCTATAATCATATATGAATATATACTTAAAACCGCCATAAAGATGAGCAACAAAATGCCATTGGATTTCCATTCTTTTTTATATAAAGTCATGTTAATCATGGTTCTCACCTCCATAAAAATGCATAAACAGTTCCTCAAGACTTTGAGTATGTATCTCCATGTCCGACACAGTAAACTGGCTAATCAGCTTAATCAGGGCATCCATATTTCCCCGAACAGACAACGTCACCTGTGTTTCATCCACACTCCCCATCTGACCTGTTAGTTCATTGTATTTGCCGCATAACGCCAAAGCATCTTCCGCATCTTTTAATCTCAATATCAAAGTTTTACTTCTGCTGTTTTTTAACTTTTCAATATTTTCCACCGACATAAGTTTTCCGTTTCGTATAATAGCCACTCTGTCACAGGTTTTTTCAACTTCTTCAAAAATATGAGAAGACATCAATACTGTCTTTCCCCGTTCTTTTTCTTCCATAAGAAGTTCTACAAAAACATTTTGCATCAGTGGATCTAATCCGCTGGTGGGTTCATCCAGGATCAAAATTTCCGGATCCTGCATAAAAGCACATACAATCCCCATCTTCTGCTTCATTCCTTTGGACATTTTCTTTATCATTCCAACAGTATCCAGCTCAAACCGCTGAATCAGTTCAGGTGCCCGTCCTAAGTCTTTCATTCCCTTCATTCCGGCTACAAAACGTATAAACTCCATTCCGTTCATGGAATCAATAAATGTTATCTCCCCCGGAAGGTATCCTGTATGTTTTGCAATTTTATCAGCCTCTTTAAAAGCATCCATCCCAAGTATTTTAACAGTTCCGCTTTCCGGCTTCGTAAATCCCAGCAATTGTCTGATTGTTGTAGTCTTTCCAGCACCGTTTGGTCCCAGAAATCCCATAATCTCTCCTTTTTTTACAGAAAAGCTCACATCAAACACACCTTTATGATTTCCATAATCCATTGTAATTCTATTTATTTCTATTGCATCCATACACTCCTCCTACTGCACTGACAATATTTCGAAATAATTTCTTCGACTTACAATAACTCCTTCTCTGCATAATTTACTGATTTCCACAGATAACCCACTTCTATCTATCCCCAGATAATCTGCCAGTTCCTGTCGGTTATAGGGAATTGTAAACTTATTGCTGTTATTTTTTTTCGCCTGCCAAAGCAGATATGTCATTAATTTTTCTCTGGTAGAGCGTTTTGATATAATTTCTATTTTCTGATGAAAAATAATGTTTTTTGCAGCCACAATCTTCATCAGATTATAGATCATATGACGGTGAAACTCGCAGGCATTACTGCAGGATTGTATGATTTTCAGACAATCAATCAGCATAATCTCTGTATCCTCACTGGCAATCACATCTACAGGTATCCTTGATATACCTGCACAGGCAAAAGATTCTCCAAATAATTCTGATGATTCAATGCTGGCAACAAGACTCCTGTTTCCAAAATAATCTACCTGCACAATTTGAACCTCACCAGAAAGAACGATACCAACATATCTTACCGGATCTCCTTCATGAAAAACCACTTCATTTTTTCCATATTTTCTGACTTTTGTATCCAGACAGTTAAGCATTTCTGTAAACTCCAAATCTTTAATATTATAAAAAAGTGGACATCTTCTTAAAACATCAAAATATTTTGTCATAAAATCTCCGTTTACTTATATCAGACTATATTTTCTCATATCTAAAAATGACATAGTGAATTCCAACAGCAATCCCCACAAATTTCTTCTCTTTTATTAGGAATCAATATGTTATCATATACCTTTTTGTGAACTACCCATTGTCTAAAGCCAATGGGCTTCCTGCTTCATTGACCTCGCAACCTACTATCTCCACAGGCGTTAATTCGGGCAGTCCCTGCCCTACCCAGTAATTCTCTTATGCTATTTTTCTTAATCCCTCTGCC
>JAXFDY010000033.1:0-5430 GCA_034172985.1 Lachnospiraceae bacterium | reverse complement strand
CTGGTTCGCTTCCGTATCCACTTCTTTCATTCTCTCCGGAAGTATTCCAAACCTGTACAGTGTTCTGTACCTCGCCGGCTCCATCTCCTCCAGATAATGAAGTGCCATCCTTCCGTATTTGCCCAGCTGCAATAATTCCTTCTCCTGATTCTCCGGCAATTCTATGTCCGGATACAGAAGACCATCCACTTCGTGGTAAGTCAAATTTTCCATATGCAATTCTCCTTTCTTGTTCTACATCTTTGCATAATCTGCTGATACTTTTAAGAACGCTACAGGAGACATCGCATACCAGGGAACCAAGGCGGTAAAGAATCTCTTCATCCTTAATACCTACGACCATAGAAAAATCCTGTTCTTTGCCGGAAATCTCGAGTCCACACCTCGTTCCTACCACATACCTAACACTTGAAAATACAAGGTTTTCCGCATCTGATAAGCCCTGACGTTTTTCGCTTTCTTCCTTAATCACACTACCTGATAGCTGCGATAATTCGTCGAGTCTTTCTTCAAACTCTGACTTCATTATAGTCAATATACTGTCCTCTGTAAATACCTTAAATGTGTTTTTTATTGTCACAATATCGTTGTTCTCAAGTGCTCTTATGTCGCATCTTCTTTCAAGAACATTAACGATATCAGCAATATTTCCTTCATCAATATGCCATGTCAGATTAGCCGCCCTGCCTCCTGTATCTGATATGTCAAATACATATCTTTCACCGGCTCTAAGCGCTCTTGACGGAAAAATAAGCATTCCCTTAGAGCCTCTCTTTACAAATCTGTCAACCTTCTTCCAAGTATCGTAATCAGCTACCAGAGTGGAACGTGGTTTCTGCTCATAAACCATAAGAATATTGTCAAATTCATATCTGTACATATGACCGGTAAGCTTTAAAAGTCCTTTAAATCTTTCTTCAGACTCCGTTAAATGAGCCATACCATATTCATAAATCGCCTGTGCTTTCTGTTTATTAGTCATAACTATGAACCTCCTTACTTTGGAAGTATTTCCTGCACTACCGCATACTCCTCAGCATCAAGTGGCAGACAAATCATCCCTTCCGCATCCGGCTTAAGCCCGACAAGTTTCTTTATGATTCTGAGATTAATATTCGCCTTTCTTGTAATTTTCATAAAGCACTTAAATGTCAGTGTTTCATCCTCTCTTGCCTCATTCATAAGCTTAATCTGATTCTCCAGCCAGTTTCCAACAACTGCAATCTCCTCCTTTTACATTTCCAGTATCTTTTTAGTTCTCTTTGATAATGACCATTCCTTACCAAGCTCGCTGATAAGAAACTCAAAATCATTTTCTGCTGCCTTTGTCATTTTAAACATTCCTCCTGTTATCGTTTCTTCTCTTCATTTGTGTATCTGTTAAAATCAACACTCTTAAAATCATCTGCATCAAGAACAATCTCCTCTGCATAATACATTTCCATTGCTTTATCAATGGCATCTCCAAGGCAATCTGCCTCTACCCTTTCAACTCTTGATAAAATCTCTTTTATCTCAATATCAAACTCCTTCTTCTCGTCAATTTTCTCTTCCTTTTTTTGCTCGCCATAGTTTTCTTTTAGAATCTTAAAATCAATGGTCGATGGAATTGAAGGAAGATATACTCCGTGGTCCCAGCTTACGCCAACAACACTGTTTTCAGATGTTGGCTCTTTCCCTGACGGATACCTCTTATAAGTATTCATCCCTATGGCTACCGCAAAGCAACCGCTGTTAAGATCAAGCAATACATAGTTTTTATCCGCTATTTTTTCTAATATCCTGTAACTGTGTCCATTGAAGTTATGAACAATCTCCCCCGGATAATTTTTTACTTTCATATCTTCATAGTGCATTTTTAATTCCTTTGAAGAACCATCCATATTTAGGCAAATAGAATTAAGGATATCCTCACATTCTTTGGAACTGTCGTCCTTATCAAATCGCCATTCATTATTGCTATCGTTATAATAGCCATCCATAAATCTTGACAGCTGTTCCCTGTCCTTACAAAACTTTGCCATTACAGTCTTATTTGCTGCCACATAGTTCTCGACCCAAGCAGATTCCTCTGCTACTGTTTTTCCAAGCTTTATCATATCTTTCAAAAAGTCCGGTTCTGACAACAATTCATACATATCAAGATGAGCCATATAATCATCTAAAGTCATTACATAATTGACTTCCATACCTTTCCAGTTATCAATTACCAGTACAATATCTGTTACTTCCATAATTTCCTCCAATCAAAAAAGCTGTCACAAGTTAATCCTCATAACAGTCAAAATTAACACAGCGACTACAACGGTGACGGATTTAAAAGTTTATCAAGCCACTCTTTATCCTCATCACTAAAGTTGTACTCGCTAGCCATGTCTGTTGCAGTCTTAAGCTTGACATTTACATACAAACAACTTTTGCTTACAGACTGTCCATTTTCTGTAACTGTTTCTGTCCCCGTAGATGTGGTATATGAGCACATGTCATCCAACACCTTTTTAAGATTCTGTTTATTCTTATCCGTCATATCCGTTGCCGTATCACCCACACCATACTTGACCATATACACAGCTACAACATCATTAAAATTATCATTTGCTCCTTCAAATACAATCTTTCCCATCTGGTAATTGGTATGTTTATCAGCCACATCAGTATAGTCTCTGACAAAATCAGAATAATAACCGCTTGCAACATCGTTAACTGACTCGCCATTATTAAGTGGCGGCAAGAACCATGCAAGAGGTGTACTGTAGATAAATGCAATAACTGCCATTACAATGCCTACAATCGCTCCTACAATAATTATCAAAGGTAATAACATCATCAGTATCGGAGCTAATATTGCCAGAATTTTTTTAACTAAATTTTTTACATTACCCATCATCAGGTCTTTAACCAGTTTCCCGATACTGTCTTTCTGCTTATCCTGTTCCTGCAGCTTATCTTGAAGAAACTTAAGTTTTCTCATTCTTGATGTTGCCTTTCTGTCTATACTGTCAATCTTGTCGCCTGCTGCCTTTCCTGCTGCCGCACCAATTAACATACCATATGGTCCGGCTGAACTTCCTGCTGCTGTAGTAGCAACTTGAGTTCCTACCTTGGTTGCCACTTTTGCACTCTCTTTTGCAGTTTCCTTTGCAACTTTTTTTGCTTTACCTTTAGTAACCTTCTTAACAGAATTCTTAGCAACTCTTTTTGATTCCCTCCTTGCAATTTTCTTCCCTGTTTCAACTTTCTTAAGTTTTTGCTTTCTTATCTGCATACCAGCCTCTCTTATTAGCCCGGATGACATCCTTGCTCCCCTAATAACCGGACTTGAAATTGCAACAGCTACACCTGCAGCTTCATTAACCTCTTTTCCACCTTCGACTTGATTTGTAACTGCCCCGGCACCTGCAACACCTGCAACTCTAAGCCTCTGAGACTTAATTTTGATTGAACTGTTTGCCTCATTTATCCTGTTTCTAAAGAATCTTTTGCCCTTAGTTGTTGCATTTTTATCGTTATTTACAACATTCTTAGCAGAATCTTTTATGTCTTTTTGTATATAAGACCTTTTATCTGGTTCCTTTGTATGAAACTCCATCTTTTTCTTGGTGTGAATAACCATTGGCTTATCATCCACTTTCTTGATATTCATCTTAATCTCACCTCCTCTCTGGGCATAGAAAAAGCCATTAAGAAGGTGTGTTGCCTTCCTAATGGCTATGTATAATATAGTTTTATTACCAATTTTATTTCAATAAATAATTGTATTAATATGTGGAATTTTTAATAATATTATTTCTAATAAAATACTCCATTAATCTTGAACTAAATTTTGAATTTGCTATCATCTCTGCACGTTTTTTTATACAATTCCATAAGTATTCTTCCGTCTTTTCATTTATGTTATTACTAAACTGTAAAACATTATTATGCTCGTCTAAATATGATTCCTTTATAAAATGAACATCTGACAAATTGTCAAACCCTTCAATATGACTAAAATAATCAGGAAAAACTTTTTTATACTCTTCAAATTTATACTTTAAAAGAAGCAAGAACCTATCCATAAAGTCTTCTATCTCATAATAATGTCCTGTTTTTGACAATTTATCATCTGACTTCCGTCCTAATTCGGTTGGTAAAATCCAAAAATTTGCGAGACAATGATATTTATTTTTTAACCCTGGTAGTTTACTGACACTTATCATAGTATCGCCTGCAAAGTTTTTATTTATAAGGCATCCATTGTTTTCATCTACTATCTTCTGACATTTAAACGCATCTCCATATAATATTTCGTAAAATCCACAAGCAAAATCCGACATATCACAATCTGGTATAAATTTATATCTAAATGATTTTCCTGTATTTTTATTTATATATTCCGGCCAATATGTTTGAGTAGTTTCAATAATACTTCCTTTATTATTAATTTGAACCTCTCTTTCTTGATTAAAACCACTATGTTCTTTACATTGTATTGGCATAAGTAAAACATTATAAACTTGTTCTTTTACATTCACAATAAAACATTCCTTTCAATACTTATAAGATAAAACAGCCTAAATTAACCACATTAAATAAATATATATATTGGATTGTGTAGTTAAATTGCATTAAGCAAGCAATCAAAGTCATTATAAACTTCTATAAACTCATCATATGTCTTATGTTTATTCAAAAAATCGTATATTTCTAAAAAAGTTCTATTATAATAATACTGATTAGGATATGTTTTTACTTCATCAGGGAATCTGTCATGCAAAGCCAAATAACAACCATAAGACCTAATGGTTTCATCAACAGCTTTTTTCTTGTCCAATTTCTGAGAAGAAGAGTAATACCCTCTAAGTTTATTGACTATTTGATTGGTGACATTTTTTATATCTATCTCATTGAGATTAAAATCTAATAAAAAACTATTAGACAAATATGTTGCATGAAATTCAGTCCAAAACAAAAATACATAATCTTCTTGTAACTCTCTAAAATATGTATTTTTACAATATGTTGAATATTTTTTGTAATCACAAAAATGAACATATTCATGAATCAGTGAAAAAATAGTATTTACGAAATCTTGTTCCTTTACTAGAATTAGCAAGCGTCCTTTACTATCTTCGTAGAATAATCCAAACGCATTATCTATCTGCTCCTTTCTGTAACAATAATACTCTTCATCATCGTTCTTTACATATTCTGAAATGTTCTCTACTACTTTTAACATATAATCTTCATATAACTCTATACCAAACTTAATACAAAACATGCTAATCATATCTTTTAAATTCTTATTATCCATCTTATTTATAAACCTTTTTTCTTTTTCATTTTTTTAATTCTGTAAATTATATTAGTATAATTTACATTTTGATTCTTATTTCAGGTGTCATTGTAGACACCTGAAATAATTTTACCATAAATCACTATCAAATCCTA
>JAXFDY010000031.1:0-6914 GCA_034172985.1 Lachnospiraceae bacterium | reverse complement strand
CTTGAGTAAGTTCTAACTCGAGATCATAGTAGATTTTGAAAAGCACCCTTTGGGGAGCTCTGTTAGAGTTACCCTTTTATAGCCACTGATAAAAAAGGTAATTTTCTGCTAATCTATGCTTGACTTTTCATAGCTGGTCTTCTCTAAACACATATTCTCGAGTCGAGAGAACGTTATACCTTCTCAAAGAATGTATCTGGATGAGATGGGTTGAAGATTTCGTTGCAGGTCATTACAGTTACAAGGTCTTCGGTGTCAGAAAGATTAATGATATTATGAGTCCATCCCGGAATCATATAAATAGATTCAATCTTATCTCCACTGACTTCAAATTCTACCATCTCACCAGTGTTAATGTTGCGCTCCTGGATCAGCCCATGACCATGAACAACGATGAACTGCTCCCACTTTGAGTTGTGCCAATGCTGGCCCTTTGTAATACCGGGTTTTGAGATATTGATAGATACCTGACCACAATCAGCAGTATGAACAAGTTCTGTAAAAGAACCTCTGTCATCACAGTTCATCTTCAGACCATACTTCATCTTCTCTTTAGGAAGATATGTTAAGTAAAGAGAAAACAGCTTCTTAGCAAAGGATCCGTCAGGAATCTTAGGCATGAGGAGCGAAATAGGCTGCTGTTTGAATTCTTCCAAAAGATCAACAATCTCTCCAAGCGTTACCTTGTGTGTGACAGGCACACAGCAATATTTTCCATCTGCCTTCAATACCGTTTCCACACCATCAAATTCACAATGCTGTTCTTTGCCTTCCAGAAGATCGAACATACCTTCCACAAGATCGTCGATGTAAAGAACCTCAAGTTCTGTGGAACGATCATTCACCGTGAATGGCTCATCATTTGCCACAGCCCAGCAGAAGGTTGAGATGGCACTATTATATTTAGGTCTAGAATGGCCCATCAGATTTACAAATCTGTAGACATACACAGGAGCACCTGTTTCTTTGCCGTAGTCAAAGAATAATTCCTCTCCTGCCTTTTTACTTCTACCGTATTCGCTGTTTCCAAATCTTCCTGCCAGTGTAGCCTGGACTGAAGAAGAAAGCATGATTCCAGCTTTATTGTTGTATTTCTTCAAACAATCCAAGAGTTGACTCGCAAAGCCAAAGTTGCCCTTCATGAAATCTTCGGGATTCTCAGGTCTGTTTACACCAGCAAGGTTGAAGACAAAGTCTGCCTTTGAGCAGTACTCATCCAGTTCCTCTGGTGTGGAATCCATGTCATATTCGTAGATTTCCTCCACCTGAATCCCAGGTCTTGTCCTGTTCTTTCCATCTCTTATATTTTTCATATTATTGCAAAGAGCTGTTCCAACCATGCCCTTTGCACCTGTTACCAATATCTTCATCTGTTTCCCTCTCTCGTTATTTCTGATCTTTTCTCCATACCATTTTGTTGACTACATTCACGTATCCCTGAATGATTCGTACCACTTTCATGGACACAGTTTCATCCACATAATCGGGGCATGGTTTACCAAGAATTCCTTTACGCTTCATATCAATAGCCATGTCTGTGGCTTGGAGGAGCTCTGTTGTAGTGATACCAGCAAGGATAAAATCGCCAGCTTCAAGAGCTTCAGGACGTTCAGTTGATGTTCTGATACAAACCGCAGCAATCGGATGGCCAATGGAAAGATAGAAGGAACTTTCTTCAGGAAGAGTACCACTGTCACTTACTATAGCCAGCGCATTCATCTGCAGTTTGTTGTAGTCATTGAATCCTAATGGCTCGTTTACTCTTACTCTTGGATCAAGCTTGAATCCTGTTGCTTCCAATCTCTTTTTTGAACGTGGATGGCATGAGTAGAGAATCGGCATATTGTACTTCTCAGCCAGAGCATTGATAGCAGTGAAAAGGGAAATGAAGTTCTTCTCAGTATCAATGTTCTCCTCACGATGAGCACTTAACAAAATATATTTGTTAGGCTCTAATCCTAACCTCTCAAGAACATCCGACTTCTGGATTTTATCCAAATTCATCCTCAGCACTTCGGCCATTGGAGAGCCAGTCATATAAGTTCTCTCTTTAGGAAGTCCTGTATCTGCAAGGTATTTTCGAGCAAACTCGGAATAACAGAGATTGACGTCAGATATAACATCCACAATTCTTCTATTTGTCTCCTCCGGCAGACACTCATCTTTACAACGGTTACCAGCCTCCATGTGGAAGAGTGGAATGTGAAGACGCTTTGCACTGATGGCACTCAGGCATGAGTTGGTATCACCCAACACAAGATATCCATCCGGCTGGAGTTCAGAAAGAAGCTCATAACTTCTGCCCAGGATATTTCCACAGGTCACGCCAAGGTTCTCGCCAACGACAGGTACAAGAATATCTGGACCAAACTCTCCCTTTTCATTCCTCAGTTCAAAGTCTTCCCAGAATACTGTGGAAAGATTTCTATCCCAATTCTGGTTATAATACACGATGCAACAGTCGAAATATTCTCTGCATCTTTTAATTACAGCAGCAAGGCGTATAATCTCTGGGCGGGTCCCACAACCGATCATAATCTTAGTTCTGCCGTTATTTTTCCATGCAAAATTGTGTTCTACACTCATCATTTTATCTCCCTGCTATTATTTTCTAGTTCCTCTTTCCACCACTTCACTGGCTTCAATCTTACTACATTTCTCTATCCGGTTTTCACCCTTCACGATTGCACCGAGACAGATATGTACTCCTTCTTCCAGTATACACCCGTGGTCAACTATGGCTCCGAGGTTGATTATACAGCCACGGTTGATTACCACATCTGTGTTGATAATGGCGTGTGGAAGGATAACAGTTCCTGGGTTAATGGTTGCCGTCGGAGAAACATAAGCCGTGGGATGAATCAGTGCGGCAAGTCGTCCACCGCTCTCCTCTATCCTGTTAATCCATTCCATCCGGAAAGCATTGTTGCCAAAGGCAGGGATGAAATATGTTGAAGAGTTGATATAGGACTGGTATGAAGAAAGGGGATGAGCTGTATCAGCATCATCGAGAACAATGGTGGAATAGCCCAACTGATGAGCCACA
Organism: Lachnospiraceae bacterium; assembly: GCA_034172985.1. GTDB lineage: Bacteria > Bacillota > Clostridia > Lachnospirales > Lachnospiraceae > CAG-303. The sequence goes on along the minus strand of JAXFDY010000031.1, from coordinate 3,868 downwards.
TCCGTCACAGTTCTACCATAGCCACCTGTTCCTAGAATTACAAGTCTTTCCATCACGACATCCCCTTTTCTATTTCTATGATTACCCGTTACTTATCACACTAGCTAATTTCTTCTTTGATGCCCAAGCACCAATTGTTTTTGTGGAAAGCAGAGTCGGAATAATATTGTTATTTCTGTATCATTCCTGTACCAGTATCGCCGATTAAATAGTATCAGTGTATTTCTTGATTAGTATTGATGTAAGTTTTTTCAAAACCGGTATTTCTCAATCAATTCCTGATTACTGGTTTTCAGCAGATTTCATAATAATCCCACATCAAATAAATACTTCACTTTATTGTGAAAAACCTCAACTTTCAGTTTTCCAGCCGCGCTCTTTCCACACTCAAAATATCCACTTTGCCTTTAAGTCAATTGAACATTCCCTCAATTTCATAAAGCTTTCCTCAAAAAACTATTTTTGGGTAACTAATTATGTTTATTCTTTTCTATTTTATATTTTTTCTTGTCCATGTTACTTAAAACTATTCCTATGGGAGACGCAAGAATTACCAGAAATCGTTTCCGGACATCATCTATACTATTGTATATCTCTGTAATACTACGACCAGCCTCTATTCCTCGTCTAGTTATATTAATTATTATTCTTATTAGAAATTTCTTATCCAATAACATATAATCAAATATTTGGTTTATGTAAAAAGCGTAGCAATAAAATTGACTAGTACAATATTTAGCATTCAAATCGCGTTGAATACCAACCGAAATAGAATCACTTCCATTTTCCGTGTAATATTTTAACGAATCATTTACACAAATTGTTTTATAATCTCGGTCGATGCGATACCACATTGTAGATTCAAACACAAAATTTACGTCTCCAGGCTCATCAAGCGGGTATTCTCTAAGAATGTCTGTTTTCATGCATCCAGCTCTCTCGCCATGTAGATGATGCCTGAAATTCATTTCTAACCCCGTAGAGATAAAGAAATCGGAGGGAAATTTTCCCCCAATAATCGAACTATGTTCCCCCCCTGTTTTTTCCTCTCGCATAGTCCTACAATGCCTACACAATCAGAAGACAGATGTTCAGCATATTTATCAAGATATGAAATTAATTTTTGTAGAGTATCGCTAAATAGCTCATCATCAGAATCGCATCGAAAGAAATACTCTCCTTTAGCTTTCTTCACACCAAAATTCCAGGCAGTATGAACACCACCATTTTCTTTATAGTAGTAATTAATATTTATCTTTTTTTCGCTAATATAATCATCTATCACTTCTTTAAGATTGTCAGTTGATCCATCATCAACCACTAACCACTCAAATAACTCTTTGTCTACATTTTGCTTTAGCAAACTTGAATAGACATTACTAATCAAGTCCGCTCTGTTATACACAGGAGTAAATACAGTAATTTTATACATATCAATTATCTCCAATTCTTTCATACTCTACCTTAGTTATTATTTTTCCTTCCGAGAAGTGTCTTTGTTTTAAATCGCTTTAGTAAAACTTTCGTAAGAGTATTTTCGAGCAACCCAAATGATAGAGGGCCTTCAAGGGAAAGTCTTCCTAATTGTGACTAAATATCTTTACATTTTTCTATCAAACTTCATAAGGGGTTATTATCTTATCAGATTGTTGATAACTATCATCCGATAATAAACAACGCGTATAGAATAACACATACAAACATAGCACAGAATTGTTGCTAGTGTTGGCAAATCTCGACAGCCTTCCTTCCTACATCCAAAATGGCACTTGAGGATCTTCGATTATTTCTGGTGTTGCTTCTAATCTCCGTTTTCATCTAGTGTTTCATCCATTTCACCGAACTATCCTAGAGTTCTTCACCATTGACTGGTGTTTCTGCCGGACTACATAGTGTTTCTACTTCTTTCCCCGGTGTTCTTCTGAGACCAGCTTATTTAATCCAGCACATGCCATCCTGAATCTTATCTACCATATTTTCTAACAAGGGAGTATACAACGACTAATCCAGCGACAATAACAGTATATCTTAGCATTGTGTTTGAATACAGCGGAATCGCAATCAAAGATGCTATAATTGTCACAATAGCCAATATAAACATCGTCTTATTGTCAAATATTCCGCCGATAGGATTATTATTTTCAACACACACTTTCTTGCTCCAAAGAACTTGCAACAAAGCCAAAACAATATAAGAGACCAATGTTGTATAGGCAGCAGCCATATACCCAAATGCTTTGATACAAACGTAATTTAATCCTAAATTGATGCATGCAGCAACAATAGCTGGATACATGACATATTTTGTTTTCTTATAATACACCACAATATTTGAGTACAAATTAGCAAACGATGTAATGAATACACCTGCTGCAATAGGCGGCATAATATAAATCGCCTCATAATATTCTTCTGTGGCAAGAATTCGTACAATTTCCGGTGCAAAATAGGTTAATACCACTGCTATCACTGCGTAAGATGCCATAAGAGCATTGGCTGTTTTCTTTATCCCGTGGCTCTTTTTTTCAATATTCTGAAATAAATACGGAACAAAAGAAGAATTAATAGCCTGCCACACCATTAGTGAAAGAGAACTAACCGTATATAACGTGCTATAAATTCCAACAGCGCTATTATTAACCATACGGCTTATCATCATTCTGTCTGAAACACTGAGTATTTGCCCGGCAACATTATATCCAATTAACGGGATGCTTATTGCCAAAGACATCTTCCAATATTCCTTAGAATAGATCTTTTTGCCTTTAGCCATAATGTATAGCCAAATGGCAGCTGCAACTCCATAGATGACAATGTAATTTGCAAATAGCCTTCCAGTTGCAATATCTGTTTCTCCTCTTGAACTTAATGAGACAACAGCAAATATTGATAAAGCAGATGCCACAATTGCAGTAAGGATTGATACAGTTCCAGCAAGTTTATATTTGTACTCATAGCGTTGTCTAGCTAACCAGAAATCTCTGGCTGGAGCCACTAAAAATCCCACTAGCATTAAAATAATAAGTGCATTCGACAAACCCAAAGTTTTCTGCCAGAAGACTGGAGCTATTGTATACATCAAGGCAATAAGTACCGCAACAATTGATGTCAAAGATAGTATTGATGATTCGTATTCATCTCGTTTATCTGCATATTCTTTCATTGCGACGGCAAAACCACCCGACGTGAGTGACAATGTTGCAAAAGCGCTTATCATCGAATACCATGAATTGTAGATATTTACTATTCCAATTTGCTCAGTAGTCATTAGACGCGTGAAAATCGGAACCGTAATAATTGCTAGTCCACGTGTAAAAACAGAAGATGCAGTATACACTGCCGCGGATTTCAAACCTAGTGGGATGCTTTTTATTCTATTAATTAGCTTTTTCATAAATTTAATGCACCCCCATTACTCTTGCATCACTCTTCTGCCAGTCTTTCCTGAATATATGTAAGTTCCATCATCTTAGCTTTTATTTCTTCTTTTGTGAGGAGTTTTGTATTGTTGCTATTAAACTCTGTCAGAGTGTTGCGTTCCGCATCTCCGTCCTTGAAATACTTGTCGTAGTTCAGGCCACGGTTATCAGCAGGAACACGGTAGAATCCACCAAGGTCAATCGCCTTAGCACACTCTTCATTCGTCAGAAGGGTTTCATACATCTTCTCACCATGGCGGATACCGATAACTCTAATGTCGTCCGGATTTCCTCCAAACATCTCGCACACAGCTTCAGCCTGAAGACCAATCTTGCATGCCGGAGCCTTCATAATGAGAAGGTCACCATTCTCACCATGCTCAAATGCGTAAAGAACGAGATCCACAGCCTCTTCCAGACTCATAATAAATCGAGTCATATTTGGCTCA
>JAXFDY010000026.1:0-13098 GCA_034172985.1 Lachnospiraceae bacterium | reverse complement strand
AGTGTATTTGTAAATCCTACCCAGTTTGCACCTTCTGAAGATCTGGAAAGTTATCCGAGAGATTTAGATAGAGATGCAGCATTATGCGAGTCTGCAGGAGCAGCATTGATATTCCATCCGGAACCGGAGGAAATGTACCATCCGGATTATTCGACCTTTGTAGATATGCGTACTCTGACACAGGTGTTATGTGGAAAAACAAGACCGATTCATTTTAGTGGTGTATGTACGGTGGTTTCAAAATTGTTTCATATCGTACAGCCTGACAGAGCATATTTTGGACAGAAGGATGCACAGCAGCTGGCAGTAATCCGTCATATGGTAGAGGATCTGAATTTTGATATTGAGATTGTTGGATGTCCGATTATCCGTGAAGAGGATGGGCTGGCAAAGAGTTCAAGAAATACTTACTTAAATGAAGAAGAAAGAAAACAGGCAGTTATTTTGAGCAAGGCATTACGTCAGGGAAAAGAGATGATTGAAGATGGCGAGAGAAATCCGGAAGTGGTTAAGAAGATCATAAGAGACACTATCGAGACGATGCCGTTAGCAAAAATCGATTATGTAGAAATGGTTGATTTTAAAACATTTGAAAATGTGACGGAAATTACTGGAGAAGTACTTACTGCAGTGGCAGTATATATCGGAAAGACAAGATTAATTGATAATTTTATTATTCAGATAAAAAAGTAGCTCATAAGGAGGAAATAAGATGACTGTAACCATGTTAAAAGGGAAAATACACAGAGCAGTAGTAACACAGGCAGAGTTAAATTATGTCGGAAGTATCACAGTCGATCCGCTTCTTATGGATGCAGCTGGTATCTATGAGTATGAGATGGTACAGGTGGTGGATATAGAAAATGGAAATCGACTGGAGACTTATACAATCTCCGGAGAACCGGGTTCGGGAACCATCTGTTTAAATGGAGCAGCGGCAAGATTAGTTCAGCCTGGTGATCATGTGATTATCATGGCTTACTGTAATCTTACCCCGGAAGAGGTCAAAACGCATAATCCCCAGGTGGTTTTTGTAAATGAACAGAACAGAATTGAACAGATCATGACATATGAGAAGCATGGTGAAATCAGATAAAATAAAAAATTTTCTTGATTATATGTATCGAATAGTGTTATGATATGAGCCAAGGGACAAATGGACATAAAATACATGCTTGCATGTATTTTTATGTCTATGGGTCCCGCCAAACATGAGAAAGTAGCCATTTTCACAGAAAAATGTGCGAATTTCGAATGTTTGCGTCGATTTTGAGAGTGCAAAGCACGAAAAAATCGACATCAGGCCCATTTGTCGGGCAACTCATGATATGATATAAAGGCTGAATAGAATAAGAGTGAAAGGAAAGCAGACGAACGTGTCTGTGTAGTTAGAAAGAAAAATGAGAAAAACGAAAATTATTTGTACATTAGGACCGGCAACAGAAGACATCAGTGTTATGAAACAATTAATGCTGGAAGGTATGAATGTAGCCAGATTTAATTTTTCCCATGGTGATTATAACAGTCATTTGAACAATCTGAAGAAAATTGAAAAATTGAGAAAAGAACTGGATCTTCCGATTGCGACATTATTAGATACAAAGGGACCTGAAATTCGTATTGGTGATTTTAAAGATAATAAAATCAGTTTGGAAAAGGGACAGCTATTTACACTGACAACAAGAGAAGTGGAAGGCGATGTTCATCAGGTATCTATCACATATAAAAATCTTATCAATGATGTGAAAATTGGTAATCATATTTTGATTGATGATGGCCTGATTGATATGGAGATTCAGAATATTACAGATACAGATATTGTATGTACTGTTCTGAATGGTGGAGTGATATCAAATCATAAAGGGGTAAATGTACCTGGTGTAGATTTGACCATGCCATTTATCAGTGAAAAAGATTATAATGATATTGTGTTCGGTATTGAGAATGGATACGATTTTGTGGCAGCATCTTTTACACGAACAGCAGAGGATATTCTTGCGATTCGTAAGATTTTTCAGGAAAAGAAATGTAAAACAATGAACATCATTGCAAAAATCGAGAATATGCAGGGTGTGAATAATATTGAAGAAATTATTCGTGTAGCGGATGGAATTATGATTGCCCGAGGTGATATGGGTGTTGAAATCCCTCTGGAGGATGTTCCGGTGATTCAGAAAGAGATTATTAAGAAAGCAAGAGAGGCTGGAAAACAGGTTATTACAGCTACTCAGATGCTGGACTCTATGATTAAGAATCCTCGTCCTACAAGAGCAGAGGCAACGGATGTTGCAAATGCTATATATGACGGAACCAGTGCGATTATGTTATCAGGTGAAACTGCTGCCGGTTTATACCCGGTGGAGGCACTGAAGACCATGGTTAAAATAGCTATTCGTACAGAAAATGATATTGATTATAAGAACCGTTTCGAATCAGGCAGATATATGGTGAAAGGAAATATTACCAATGCTATCTCTCATGCAACATGTACAACTGCACTTGATTTAAATGCTGCGGCAATTATTACAGTCACAAAGCTGGGCGGAACTGCAAGGATGGTTTCAAAATACAGACCATTATGCCCGATTATCGGTGGCAGTCCAAACGAGTATGTATGCAGACAACTGAATCTTTCATGGGGTGTTATTCCGGTGAAATTGGAGAATCAGGAAAGAACAGATGATCTGTTTGAACATGCCGTAGATGTGGCTATGAAAAAAGGACTTTTAAAGCAGGGAGACCTGACAGTCATCACAGCAGGACTTCCGCTGGGAGTACAGGGTACTACCAATATGATTAAAGTACACATTGCAGGTCACATACTGATTAAAGGAACCGGTGTCAATAAGTTATCTTCCAAAGCAAATATCTGCGTATGCAGAAGTGGTATGGAGTTAAAGACATACTTTAAACCGGGAGATATTGTAGTTGTGAGAGAAACTGATAATAGTATGATGGAACAGTTAAAGGAAGCCGGTGGTATTATCACGGAAGAAGGCGGTATTAATTCTCATGCGTCGATTGTGGGACTGACCCTTGATATTCCTGTGATTATTGGTGCAGAGCAGGCAACAGATATTTTGAAAAACGGTTCCTATGTAGAAATGGATAGTGAAAAAGGAATTGTATGTAGTACATCATAAGAATATAGTTTAGATGGAGAGGACGTGATTCGTATAAAATCACGTCTTTTCTCCTACTATAGGATTTGGAATTGGAGCAGAAAAATGAACATATTAACAGTAGAAAAAATCACTAAAATGTTTGGGGAGAAAAAAATTTTTGATGAAGCTGATTTTTATCTGGAAGAAGGTGATAAGGTAGGAATCGTGGGAATCAACGGAACCGGAAAATCGACATTGCTTAAAATCATTGCTGGGCTCGAAGAGGCTGACCAGGGACAGGTTATCCGGGCAAATCATGTGGTAATCAGTTATTTAAAACAGCAACCTGATTTTCTGGAGCAGGAGACAGTGATGGAGTATGTACTCAGGGAGGCCGGAAAAAATCATATGACAGCCAATCTTGAGAGCAATGCAAAAACAATGATGACAAAACTGGAAATCAAAGATTTTAATCAAAAAATGGGCGAATTATCCGGAGGACAAAAAAAGAGGGTATCACTGGTAGCATCATTGCTGGCTCCTTCTGATATTTTGATTTTAGATGAACCTACAAATCATATAGATAACGAGATGTCCGACTGGCTTGAATCCTATCTGGAGAAATATAAGGGAGCTCTGATTATGGTGACACATGACAGATATTTTCTTGATAGTGTATGTAATCGAATCGATGAAGTGGATAAGGGAAAAATCTATAGTTATCATGAAAATTATTCGGGATTCCTGCAACTGAAAATGGAGCGGGAGGAAATGGCGGTGGCAAGTGACAGAAAAAGAAAATCGATTATGAGAAATGAACTTGCCTGGATTATGAGGGGAGCCAGAGCCAGAAGTACAAAACAAAAGGCGAGAATACAACGTTTTGAGGAAATGAAAAATACAAGCGATTTTGCATATAATGAAAAGGTAGAAATCAGTTCAGCTCATACAAGATTGGGAAAAACCACTGTAGAGCTGGATCATATCTGTATGTCTTATGATGAGAGAGTGCTGATTCAGGATTTTTCTTATATTTTCCTGAAAAATGACAGGGTTGGATTTGTTGGAAGAAATGGAAGTGGAAAAACTACACTGATGAAAATAATTGCAGGAAGAATTCAGCCCGTATCAGGTACTGTGACTGTAGGACAGACAGTGAAAATCGGCTACTATAGTCAGGAAATAGAAAATTCCAAAGAGGCAGGGATTGCATATATGAATCCACAGATGCGGGTGATTGATTATATCCGGGAAACTGCAGAATATGTAAAAACAAAAGATGGGCAGATATCAGCATCGCAAATGCTTGAAAAATTTTTATTTTCTGGAGAAGACCAATATGGCCTGATCGGGAAATTATCCGGTGGGGAAAAACGAAGACTGAATCTGCTGCGGGTGCTGATGGAGGCACCAAATGTATTGATTCTGGACGAACCTACAAATGACCTTGATATTACGACTTTAACGATTTTAGAGGATTATCTGGATAACTTTGAGGGAATCGTTATTATAGTATCCCATGACAGATATTTTCTTGATCGAACTGTCCGGCGTATTTTTGCCTTTGAGAAGGATGGGAAAATCAAACAATACGAAGGTGGTTATACAGACTACTCCATAAAGAAAAAGAATACAGAGACTGAAGAACCTACAGGAGAGACGGTATCAAAGCCAAAAGTGAAGTATAAGCCTGAGAGGGAGAAAAAATTAAAGTTTTCTTATAAGGAACAAAAAGAATATGAAGTGATTGAAAAAGAAGTTTCGGATTTGGAGGAGAAAATCGAAGAACTGGAAAAGAGCATGGAGGAGTTTGCTACTGATTTTTATGAGTTAAATAAGCTGACGGTTGAGAAAGAAGAGACAGAAAAGTTACTGGAAGAGAAAATGAGCCGGTGGATGTATCTGGAAGAATTAAATGAAAAAATTCTAAATCAATAGGCTGATATTGACAAGACAGGTTTCTTTATTTATAATAGTTCAAAAGAAAACTGTTCACAAAGAAACAATTATAAAAAATAAATTAACAAGGAAGGGGTAGTATATGTTAAGTAAAGAGGATGTGGTAAAATATTCTTCCTATATGATGAATCAATATGAAGATATTTATAAGATTGATGAAAGCTTATATGATGAGTATAATGTGAAACGCGGTTTGCGTGATAAAAACGGAAATGGTGTTCTGGCCGGTATATCGGATATTTCAAGAATTGAGGCATATAAGCTCGTAGATGGTGTGAAGACGCCTTGCGAGGGAAAATTGATTTACAGGGGATATGATGTGCAGAATCTGGTAGAAGGTGTGGTGAATGAAAAACACTTCGGATTTGAAGAAACAGCGTTTTTACTGTTATTTGGTCATTTGCCAAATAGAGAGGAGCTGGAGACCTTTAGTGATGTGTTATCAAACCTGAGTGTTCTGCCGGATCATTTTGTTCGCGATGTTGTAATGAAAGCACCGAGCAGTGATATTATGAATAGCATGACAAAAAGTATTCTTACACTGGCATCTTATGACCCGAAGGCTACAGATTTAAGTCTTGATAATGTATTGAGACAGTGTATTATGCTGATTGGACAGCTTCCGATGCTGGCTGTATACGGCTATCAGGCATATAGTCATTACAGACTGTCAGAGAATCTGTATATTCACAGACCGGATGTGGGATTATCTATGGCGGAAAATATTTTACGGATGCTTAGACCTGATATGCAGTATACAAATCTGGAGGCAAAAGTTCTGGATATAGCGTTGATGCTTCATATGGAACATGGAGGGGGAAATAACTCGACATTTACTACCAGAGTAGTGACTTCCTCGGGGGCTGATACTTATTCTGTGATGGCAGCAGCACTTTGCTCACTGAAGGGACCGAAGCATGGTGGTGCTAACATAAAAGTAATGGAAATGATTCGGGATTTGAAACAGAGGGTATCAGATACGCATAATGAATCAGAAGTCAGGGATTATCTTGTGAAACTGCTGGATAAGCAGGCATTTGATAAAAAAGGTCTGATATATGGTATGGGACATGCTGTCTATTCTATTTCTGATCCAAGGGCGAAGGCGTTTAAGGGATTTGTAGAGAAACTTGCTGTAGAAAAACAAAAAGAAGAAGAATTCGAATTGTATTCTATGATTGAGAGACTTGCACCGGAAGTCATCAGTGAAAAGAGAAAAATTTATAAGGGTGTCAGTGCAAATGTAGATTTTTACAGTGGATTTGTTTACAGTATGCTGGATATTCCGGTGGAATTGTATACTCCTATCTTTGCCATTGCCAGAATCGTGGGATGGAGTGCTCATAGATTAGAAGAATTAATTAGTGGCGATAAAATTATCAGACCGGCTTATAAGACGATTGTGGAGGACAGGGAATATATTCCGTTGAATGATAGAAAATAAAAATGAAAGTAATGATTAGCAAAAGAGGAATCGTGTCTACGGCAGAACGCCAGCAGATGTGGATGGCAGAATTAAACAGAAAGCATATTTTATATTTTGGGTGTCATAGTGGTCTTGGAAAGACTTGTCAGGCAGAATATCTGGCAGAAGAAAATTATTGCTATTGGTGTACTATTGATGCTGAACAGCCGGCTGTTTATGCGCGCATGGAGCAGTGGCTGAAGGATATCTCAGGAAAAAATGCCAGAAAATTAGTGATTATCACCAATACCACTTATCTAAAAGAGTTTGGCCAGAATCTTCAGGATGTGATGCAGATTATTAACCGTAAAATTGATCTCAATGATTATGATCTGATTATTGAAGGAAGAGCGGAGTGTCCAAAATGGCTTAAAAATTATCGGATTATGGGAATGGTCAAATGTTTCGGACAGGATCATTTCTTTATGGACGATGATGAAATGGCGGAATTAGTCCGATATGAGCTTGGTAAAATGGCGGCAAGTTTTGCCGGAGAAGATCCTGAATGGCTGAATCGGAAAACAAAGCAGATAGTCAGTATCTCAGAACACTATGGCTTGGGAGCTTTTTATTGTACAGAATTAATTAAGCAAAACGGGAAGCTGGATATTGATTTGCGGGAGCGTTCCAGAGAATTAATATGTGAGCATCTGGAACGGGGATTTGTCCGCAATTTTGTGAAAGTTGAGCATGATTGTATGGAAAAACTGTCTCTTTTTCAAAATTTTACCGATGATATGGTAAAAGGAATATTAAACAGAGACGAACAGGAGGCTCTTGAGAGACTTCTGGAATATACGACTTTTTTTCGGAAAGATAAAAAAGGGATTTATACAATCAACGAAATGTTTCTGCAGTTTCTGAGAAAAAGATTTTTCAGGAGAGATCCGGAGGAATGCAGACATTTTATGGAAATTGCTGGTGAAATCTGTGAAAAAAAACATCGGTATGCTGAGGCACTGAAATTATATAAACGGGGCCAGAACAGCAGTAAATTAAAGAATTTGTTAATATATATGGTGAATCATGCAGATGGAACCGATTTTCTCAGGGAATGCCAGCAGTATATGAAGGAATTCAGTGAAGAGGAATATAAAAAGGAGCCGAGATTATTAGGAGCCAGAATTATATTGGAATCCTGCCGTATGCGCAAAGAAAAAAGCAATCAGGATTTGAAACTTTTGGAACAAATGGCAGAGAAAGAGAAAGAAGAAGGTATTTACGGGGAAGCAAGAAAATGTTATGTTTCCTCATTATTCGCACTGCCGCATAAAAGTCTGCAGAGCTATCAGACACTGGTGAACCGTTATACGGAAATATTTATGAATGATGAGTGTGTAGAAAATATTGTAGTTACCGGTGGCGGACCAAGTTTCATTAATGGTGGGAAGGATTTGACCCAGTTGCTGACCCAGGAAAAAAGTCTGTATGAGTTTTCGAAAAAAGTTCTTACCATTGTTATCGGTGCAGAGGGAGAAGGTGTTGCTGACGCTGGCACAGGCGAATATTATATTGAGAAAAATGAGCGCATAAAAGCCATGGGGTATCTCATAGCAGGAATCTCAGATATCCGGGCAAGAGGGAATTTCCGTGTATATTATGGCGCCAATGCAGTTTTGGCGAGAAGCTTTATGCAGGAGAATATGCTTGCATCCGCAAAGGAAGTGATGGATAATCTTCTGGGGATGGTTGATAATAGTGATTATCCCGAAGTAAAGTATAATATCTATGCTTCTTATGTGGAATTGCTGCTGCGGGAGGGTGCAGAACAGGGTATTTGTGACTGGATGGAATATGAGCTGAAATCAGGAGTAGGAGCACTAATCGGAAAAGAATTTTATATTACAAACAGATACAGACTGATTGTGATTGCCAGGGTCTATATTGCCCTGGAAAAATATCTGGATGCTTCTGTGATTATTCAGCAGTTGATGGTGTATGCCAGCCAGTATGAGCGTACATATTTAATGATTCAATTACATCTTCTATGTGCAATTGTATTTGAGGCGGACGGACAGGACGGTACACAGGAACTGACAGAGGCAGTTCTGATAGCTGCAAAATACGGATATATCAGAGTGATTGCAGATGAGGGCGCCGGTATAAAAAATATATGGTCAAAAGTCGACTGGAAGAAAGTCCAGGAAGAAAGAAAAACAGAGATACCAAAAAATTTTGCTGCATATCTTCGAAAAACAGAGCATGAAATGAAAAATATGGCCTCCTATTATCCGAATTATCTGAAACGGAGTACAAACGGGAATACATTATCAAAAAGCGAAAAAGCTGTATTACAGCTTATCTGTAAGGGGAAAACAAATGAGCAGATTGCAGAAGAACTGGATATTAAGCTTTCAACGGTAAAATTTCATGTAAGCAATATTTTTAAAAAGATGGGGGTTAAAAACAGGCATGAAGCAGTAACAAAGGTTGTTGAACTGGGATGGTTTGGATAAAAAATAAAAAAACCATACTTTCGGCTAGTTGTTTTGCTTATATGAATATGCTAGAATATTTCGTGTTGAAGGTGGTATACTTCAAAAGAGACGAAATTCATGTTATAGAAATTTAAAATTAGGGATGAAAGAAGCAGCTTATCCGGCTGCTTCTTTTGTTGCATAAAGTGGAGGAAGGTGGTAAAATAGTCAATATATTTATTCTGGTAAGGAGGAAGATATGATGTCAAAAGGTATGACGATTTTATATAAGGTTCATAATAATTTATATGTGAATTTAACGAATAAATGTACCTGTAATTGCACGTTTTGCCTGAGGAATACAAAGGAGACAGTAGGTGAATCAGATACGTTGTGGCTTGAGCGGGAGCCGTCTGTGGAAGAAGTGGAAGCTGAATTTAAAAAATATAATTTAGATGATTACGATGAAATCGTGTTTTGCGGATTTGGAGAGCCTACAGAGCGGATTGATGATCTGGTGGAGATAGCAGGATTTGTAAAAAAGACTTATGGAAAGAAAACCAGATTGAATACAAATGGTCAGGGAAGTCTGTCTAACGGAAAAGATATTGCACCGATGCTGGAAGGAGTGATGGATACGGTATCCATCAGTCTGAATACGCCAAACGAAGACAGGTATCATGAAATTGTCAGGAGCCGTTTTGGTGATCAGGCATATCAGGCCATGCTTGATTTTGCAAAAGAAGTAAAGAAATATGTACCAAATGTGGTTATGACAACCGTCAGCACTACGATTTCAAAAGAAGAAGAGGAACAATGCAGAAAGATTTGTGAAACATTGGGTGTGAAATATAGAATCAGACCATTTGAATAAAGAAAGAAGATGAGGTGACCTTAATGAAAATAATATTAGCATCAAAATCCCCGAGAAGAAGGGAGTTACTCAGCCAGATTGGCTTAGAGTTTGAGTGCATGGCCAGCGAAAAGCAGGAGGAGATTACTTCTCATATTCCTTCCGAGATAGTAGAACATTTATCAGTACAAAAGGCAGAAGATATCTGTGCACAGATGGAACAGGAACAATCGGAAGAGGAAATCCTGATTATCGGGGCAGATACTATAGTCGTGAAGGAAAATCAGGTGCTTGGAAAACCAAAAGACAGAGAGGATGCGAAGAAGATGCTGAAGGCATTAAGTGGAGCATCTCACAGTGTATGGACAGGAGTGACACTGATTTACCTGAAAGAGGGTAAGAAGAAGAAAAGGACATTTTCAGAAGAGACAAAGGTGACCATGTATTCCATCACAAATGATGAGATAGATGAGTATGTTGCAGGCGGAGAGCCGGATGATAAGGCAGGAAGTTATGCAATTCAGGGGCAGGGAGCAAAATTTATCAAAAAGATAGATGGAGATTATAATAATGTTGTGGGTCTGCCGGTAGCCAGAGTTTATCATGAGATCCAGAAAATAACAGCGGAAAAAAAGGAAGAAATCATGGAAGATATTCCGGATACCATGCCAGATGTAAAATGGTATGACAAAGCAGTATTTTATCATATTTATCCTCTGGGGCTTTGCGGAAGTGCCCATGAAAATACAGGTGTTCCGGAAAGTCATTTTGATAAATTAAAGGAATGGGCTTTGCATGCGAAGAAAATCGGCTGTACAGCGATCTATATTGGCCCCTTATTTGAATCGGTGGGTCATGGATATGAGACAACAGATTATAAAATGGTGGATCAGAGAATCGGAACAAATGAAGATTTTAAGGAATTTGTTCAATTATGCCATGATAATGGTGTGCGTGTTGTAGTAGATGGTGTTTTTAACCATACGGGAAGAGAGTTCTTCGCTTTTAAAGATATTCAGAAAAACAGGGAACAGTCCAGATATAAGGACTGGTATTGTAATGTGAATTTTTATGGAAATAATGAGTATAACGACGGATTTTCTTATGAAAACTGGGGAGGCTATAATCTGCTTGCCAAGTTAAATGTATGGAATCCAGAGGTAAAAAACTATTTATTTGATGTGGTTCGTTTCTGGGTGAATGAATTTGATATAGATGGAATCCGGCTGGATGCAGCCGATGTGCTGGATATGGGATTTATGAGTGAGCTTAGGAATGTTACACGGGAATTAAAGCAGGACTTCTGGCTGATGGGTGAAGTCATACATGGCGATTATGGACGCTGGGCAAATGACGGAAGACTGAATTCCGTTACAAATTATGAACTTCACAAGGGGCTGTATTCCGGACATAACGATCATAATTATTTTGAAATTGCTCATACCATTAATCGACTGAATAATCTGACACAGGGAATTAAGCTCTATACATTTGTAGATAACCATGATGTGTCAAGAATTCATTCAAAGCTGAATAATAAAGAGCATATCTATGATGTGACAATGCTTCTCTATACAGTACCTGGTATCCCATCTGTTTATTATGGTTCTGAATTTGCCATTGATGGAAATAAGGAGAAAGGTTCCGACTGGAATTTAAGACCATGTCTTGAGCTGGCCGATTATGAGGATTATTATGAAGAGAATGAATTATTACAACTGATTATGAAACTGGGACAGTTAAAAAAGAAATATCGTGAATTGACAGATGGAACTTATGAGCAGCTGGTTTTAACAAATAGACAGTATGCTTTTGCAAGAAGATTGGAACATTCGGAAATTATTGTAGCATTAAATAATGATGATAATTCTGCATCTATGGAAATTCCAATACAGAATTATCCGAATATGCAGACAGAATCTTTAATCGGAGAAGAAGAATTTTCAGTAAAGGATGGAAAACTTCAGGTTCAGCTTCCGGCGAACAGAGGTGTGATAATATATGTCGCAGAAGCCTGAATAACCGTATTTTAAAGTGGAAGAGAGAAGAGCATGAAAGATAAAGCGTTTGAACTACATAGGATAGGATATAATTTTATTCATGATAATGGTGTGGATATCGACAGGCCAAATGGCACAAACGATTATTTGTTTTTATATCTGAAATCGGATGTAACTATTTTGACGGAAGAAGGCGAAGTGCATGTGGTTGAACCCTCTTTTCTATTGTATTCGAAAGGATTTCATCAGAAATATTATGATTGCAAAGGTCCGTTTATCAATGACTGGATGCATTTTGATATGCAGGGGGCAGATGAATTTTTTCAGGAACTGGATATCCCCATGAACAGGCTGATGGTTCTGCAGAATGCAAAAGATATTTCAGTTATGATGCAGGATTTGCGTGTAGAGTCTAAGCAGCAGGGACGATATCATAAGGAAATTCTGGATTGTAAAATCAGGGGAATGTTTTATAAGTTCAGCGACTTGTATCACGAAGAAATAAAATTTTCGGATAAATTAAATCGTTATCGGCGGGATTTTATGGAAGTGAGAAATCGGATTTACAGCTTTAATCCTGAAAATAATATGTATAAAGTCAGTGAAATAGCAGCATCTATGAATCTGAGTACCTCTTACTTTCAACACATATATAAGCAGTTATTCGGCGTGTCTGTCATGAACGATATTATAAAGAGCAGAATCGAATACGCATGTTATCTTCTCCTGAGTAATGCAGATTCTGTTTCGGAGATTGCATTTCAGTGCGGATATGAGAATAAGGAGCATTTTACGAGACAGTTTAAGGCAATAACGGGATATACGCCAAGGCAGTATAGAGAAAAACGATAGGATATGATTTATTGCTTGATTTTTAAAGGGGATTTTGTATAATGGTTATGTATTAGATGGTGATTTGTAGAACAAAGGATTGAATTCATGTGCTCTGGCACTTGGTTCTGCCGGAACGGAGAGTGTATGGTAAAACTAATCGCAAGTGATTTGGATGGAACCTTATTATTAAACGGTTCAAAAGAAGTTTCAGAGGAAGCCATTCGTTTTATAGGAATGCTCAGTGAATACGGAGTCGTTTTTGCCGCTGCAAGCGGGAGACAGTATCCGAATTTGCAGAGATTGTTTTCCGGTGTAAAAAGCGAAATTGTGTATATTTGTGAAAATGGTGCATTAGTAAAATATCAGCAGAAGACTATTATGAAGAATCCATTAGACAGAGAACTGGGAATTGAGATTATGAAAGATATCTATGAGCGGGAGCAGTGCGAATTTCTATTGTCGGGGG
>JAXFDY010000016.1:0-10528 GCA_034172985.1 Lachnospiraceae bacterium | reverse complement strand
ATCTCCAACACTAATTCTCTTAGAGTGGTATATCCAATTCTGAAAAACCAAAATGATGGCCACCGCAACAAATACAATTAACCATTCTTTCTTTTTTAATCTGAGATTCCTTGCAAGGAATCAAATAGTTCATCTGAGGTACTGCCGTAGGATTGAAAATTTCAAGTTTAATGGTAAAGGCTATATAGGCATACAGACAGGTATAAGGAAATCCCGAATTGATAATTCCTCCAAACAACGCCATAAAGATACACCCAATCTGAATCAAAAACGCTGCCGGTGACTGTCGGTCTCTAAACCACATTTCTATAAAAAAATCTCTAATCATATCCTTCCTCCATTTCTTCCTATTACACCAAGAATATAACCCGGTTCCAACTCAAAACAAATATCAGATAAGGTAAAACAGCCTTTTTGTTTTGTAATATGGTTACATTGAAACACTAAATTCCCCTCCTTTGTAATAATTTCACTTTATATACAGTATATACACTTATATACAATATGTCAAGAAGAAAAAAAGAGTGGAATACCACTCTTATTTTACATCTGCTTTGATTAGATGATCTCCTTCGTATTCAACTTTTATGGAAAAGAAGTCTTCGTCTGCAATTAGTTTTTTTAAAAACAGAACATCTCCTTCCCAGATATTTAAGTTTAAGACTTCCTGTTTGGGAATCCACTGCAATTCTCCCTCACTACAGATGGATTCTTCTCCCTCGAATCCATCTGCAGTATAGATAAACATATATTCTGTCTCATATATATCCGAAATAAAAGTCATGATACCCCGAAGTCTAAAAGAAGTCAGCGTATATCCAGTCTCTTCCCTCACTTCTCTCAAAACACAATCTTCCGGACTTTCATTCTTCTCAAACTTTCCTCCCACACCCAGCCATTTGTCATGGCTTTGATCATTTTTCTTTTTTGTGCGGTGCAACATCAGATAGTTTCCGTCTTTTTCGATATAGCAAATCGTCGTTAATCTCATTCCCTAGATTTCCTCCGCCAGACGCTGGATCTGTGCAATATTTTCTTCATTTAGTGCTGATTTAATAGAAACTGTGTTTTCCGCATATGTAAGATTTTTGCAATTCTCCAGCATCTTTGTCATAACTTTTGCCGCTGTAGGTGCCCAGGAACCGTTCTCTATCAATGCAACCTTTCTATTCTGGTAATTTCTTTCCAAAAGGTGATGAATAAATTCTTTCATAAACGGGAAGATATCTCCATTATATGTGGTGGTGGCAAGAACAAGCCTGTCGTAACGAAATGCATCTTCTACAGCTTCCGCCATGTCATCTCTTGCAAGATCTGTCACCGCCACTGTAACGCCTCTCTCTTTCAGCTTATCAGCCAACAATTCCACTGCTTTCTTTGTATTTCCATAAACAGATGTATATGCAATCAGAACACCTTGTGATTCCGGACGATAAGCCGACCATGTATCATATAGTTGAATATATTCATCGAGGTTTTCCTTCAAAACCGGTCCATGTAAAGGACAGATGCCATGAATTTCCAAATTTGCCACTTTTTTCAAGAGAGCCTGCACCTGTGCTCCATATTTTCCAACGATTCCAAAATAATAACGGCGTGCTTCACAAGCCCAGTCTTCTTCCACATCAAGTGCACCAAATTTCCCAAATCCGTCTGCCGAAAATAAGATTTTATCTTTCTCGTCATATGTGACAATCACTTCCGGCCAATGAACCATTGGTGCTCCAAGAAAGCGTAGTGTATGAGTCCCAAGATTTAACTGGTCACCCTCTTTTACAGCCAGTTTTCGTTCTGCATAGTCAGTTCCAAAAAACTGCTTCATCATAACAAATGCATTCGGACTGGCAACAATCCTTGCCTGATCATAACGCTCCATAAATCTTGAAATATTAGCAGAATGATCTGGTTCCATATGATGTATAATCAGGAAATCCGGCTGATGTCCATCCAGCTCCCGAGCAATTTTTTCCATCCATTCTTCTCCAAAATTCACATCTACCGTATCTAAAATGGCTATTTTTTCATCCATAATAATGTAAGAATTATAAGCCATACCATTCGGAGTATCATACTGCCCTTCAAAAAGATCAATTTTGTGATCATTAACCCCAATATATCTGATATCATTTGTTATATCCATGTGTTCTGCCTCCTATATCGACTTTTATAATGATTTAATCCCATTGTAACATTATCTGCCTATATTCTTCAACAACTTTTGACTTTTTTTGCATAAAATACAGTAAAAACAAAAAAACAACGGACACCCGGGCAATCCATATACCCTGTGTCCGCCTTCATATCCAGTTTATATCACAAGAGAGGTTCTTGCTTCTGAGCGTCTCCTTCCGGAATAAAATACCTGTTTATGTTTAATGCATTTTCTTTCACATCACATCCCAGATAAATCAATCTCACTCCTGCTTTACACGCATGTTCTAATGCCTCGGCAAATTCTCTGTGTGTGGCAGTATTCGGATAAACAATATCGACTCCCTGCATTTGAATCACAAATGCAAGATAACACTCATAACCTTCTTTTACTGCACGTTCCAGCTCCCTGATGTGCTTTACGCCGCGTTCTGTAGGTGCATCCGGGAAATATGCAATTTTATCAATCTCAAGAGTAACACCTTTGACTTCCATAAGAACTTTTTTCTGTTGATACTCGAAATAAAAATCAACTCTGGAATTGCCATATTTATATTCCGGTTTTATATAAGTGATATTTTTGAATAATGTATTTTCTTGCAGCCATTCACCCACTACCTTATTGGGAGCCTGACTATCCATATTGATCAGGCCTATTCCATCTTTATAAACCGCAATCAGATCGTATTTTGTTTTTCTGTTGGGATGATCTGATTCTTCCAAAACGACTCTCGCACCGGGAATCAGTAATTCCCTGCACCTTCCGGTATTTTTCACATGCACTGTTTCTAATACCTGATTGACGTAAACAAATGCAATAAATCGATTGGGTCTCTCTTTAAAAATCCCTTCAACTACTTTTTGATAATACATTTTTTCTATCTATTCTCTCAATTCAAACTGAGACACCATTTCTTTTAACGTATCTGCCTGTGCTGAAAGCTCTTCACTGACTGCTGAACTCTCTTCTGCTGTAGCCGAATTATTCTGTACAACTGTAGAAATCTGTTCAATACCTGCCTCAATCTGCTTCAGCATATCTGCCTGTGCACCGGCAGCTTCTGCCGCACCGGCAGCCATTTCTGCAAATTCTGCCATACTCGCAAGAACATCGCCAATCGCATGTGCCGTACGTTTTGTGATATCATTTCCATTCTCAATTTCTTCAAGAGCCTTCACAATCAATTCTCGTGTTGTTACTGCAGACTGGGCACTATCTGCTGCCAGTTTTCCGATCTGATCTGCCACTACGGCAAATCCCTTTCCTGCCTCCCCTGCTCTTGCAGCTTCAATAGAAGCATTCAGGGACAGCAGATTTGTCTGAGATGCAATATCCTCAATCGCACCGATAATATTTTCAATTTCTCTTGATGTATCACTGATACGTTCCATCGCCTGTGTCAGTTTCTTCATTTCCTCACGGCTGCTTTCTGCATTCTTCGCAGACTCACCTGCCTTTTGTGCAGCAAGTGACGCATTCTTTGCACTATCTTCCGAAATACTTGTCACATTTTCAACAGTCGCAGTTAATTCTTCTACCGCTCCTGCCTGGTCAGTGGCACCTTCTGCCAGAGCCTGTGCACTTTCCGCCATCTGGCTGGAACCTATCGCAACCTGATCAGAAGATTCGTTAATCTGCTTCAAGGTATCATCAAGCTGATGGTTTAAATTCCGCATACTATCAATTAAGACACGGAAATCGCCCACATATTCTTCCTCAGCTTCCGTGGCAATATTAAAATTCCCCTCTGCCATCTGTGACATCAAGCGTCCGGTATCGTGAATCACAGCCTTTAATCTTGTACAGGTACCTCTGAAATTTTCTGCCAGAATACCTAACTCATCTTCGCTTTCGTATGTAATGTCTATATCCAGTTCTCCTTCTCTCAGCTTAATCGCTGCTGCTTCCAGCTCCCTGATTGGAATACAGATAGAAGTTGTTATCTTACGAACATTTTTAGAACAAAGTCTTCCGCTGACAATTCCCAGTACTACCATTATAATAATGACAACCAGACCAAGAAGCCGAGAAATATCATATGCTTTCTGTGCCTGCTTATCCGTATAAGCTCCAAACTCAATCAACAAATCCTGCAGCTTATCCATGGCAACACTGTAATCCCCATTAAACACCTTCAAGGCATCATCCTGTTCGTTATTTAATGCAAGCTCCATAACTTCCTCTCTGGCTTCTTTTAACTCTGCTGCAGCAGATTCCAGCTCGTTGACCATATCTTTATCATGAAAATTTTCTTCCAAGGCTGCAATATTTTCTGTCAAACTATTTGCAAACTCGCAAGCTTCATTTATCTTTTCTTCTGTAAAGTCTGAGTCTGTAGTTGTTAACGACCAAAGCACATCCTTAGCAACTACCTGGGCATCCTTTCGAATCTCCAGCTGAAGCTTTGTATTCATGTAGGACTCCTGATAAAAATTCTTCATCCTGTTATTAATCAGGAAAATACCTACAACAGCTACTACCAATGTTACAACAAAAACCCCTATAATAACATTGAAGACAGTCTTCATCTTATCTCCTACTTTTTTGTTTTTTAAATCATCCTGCATACACACTTCTCCTTTGCTCTATTTAGTTTTTCTCACCCCGAAACCGATACCCCAATTTTACCATATGGGGAAGTATTTTTCAAGTAGCTGCTAACACTCTTCAAATTCTTTGACCAGTAACGTAGCATTATGCCCGCCAAATCCCAGAGAATTGCTGATAGCAGCATGGACTTCCATGTTCACACCCTTTCCTTTTGTATAATCAAGATCACATTCCGGATCATCTTCTTTTAATCCCACAGTCGGATGAATATATCCCTCATTAATAGATTTAATACAGGTAATTAATTCTACTGCTCCTCCAGCTCCAAATAAATGTCCGATCATGGATTTTGTAGAATTGATTTTTACCTTATATGCATATTCCCCGAAAGCTTTCTTGATTGCTCTCGTTTCAAATAAATCATTATAAACAGTGCTTGTACCATGTGCATTGATATACTGCACTTCCTCAGGTCTCATTTCCGCTTCTTCCATGGCTAATTCCATCGCTTTTGCCGCACATAATCCATCTTCCCTTGGAGAAGTAATATGATTTGCATCGCTGGTAGCTCCATATCCCCCTATTTCAGCATATATGTGAGCTCCTCTTTCTCTTGCATGCTCCAGACTTTCCAAAATCAGTATTCCTGCTCCTTCCCCCGTAACAAAACCATTTCTCCGCTTATCAAAGGGAATAGATGCATTATATGGGTCTTCCGAATCCGTTAAAGCTGTCAATGCCTGAAACGTAGCGACACCAAACTTACTGATAGAGCTGTCTACACCGCCTGCAAACATCACATCCTGTTCCCCATATTTTATCGCACGGAAGGCTTCTCCAATAGAATTGGTTCCTGTGGCACATGCAGTCACAACGTCTATACTTTTTCCCATGATGCCAAACTGAATTGAAATATTTGCTGCTGCCATATTTCCCAAAACAAGCGGTGCTGTAATCGGACTGATTCTTGTTGGTCCCTTATCCACAAGCTTATCATATTCCCGCTCAATTCCCATAAGACTTCCGACACCGGAACCCACAGAAACACCTACACGAAACGGATCTTCTTTTTCCATAATCAATCCGGCATCTTCCATTGCTTCTTTTGCCGCAGCTACAGCAAACTGTGAAAAACGATCCATTCTCTTCGCTGATTTTGGATCCATATATTTTTTCGCATCAAAATCTTTTACATCCGCAGATAATTTTGCTTTATACTGGCTGCAATCAAAGTTGACAATGGGATTAATTCCCACCTTTTCTTCCTTGATTCCCTTCCAGAACTCTTCTACAGAATTTCCTATAGGAGTAATCACTCCCATTCCGGTCACTACTACTCTTCTCATTTGTCACACCTCTTCTTTTCATATCTTCTTGCACTTTGTACCACTACTATGGCAACTGCTGTTCCAATCATCATGCCACATATGACATCCGTAGGATAATGAACACCCACATAAACTCTCGATATTCCCATTAGTATCGCCAAAATCAATACAGGGATTCCGTATTTCCGCGGAAATAGCATGAAAAATACAACTGCCGTTCCAAAAGCTACTGCCGTATGTCCGGAGGGAAAGGAAAAATCCTTCTGTTTCTCTATCAGAATCTCTAAACCCTCCACAACCTCATATGGCCTTATTCTATCAAATATATTTTTTATCAGTAAATTGTTTATCACACATGTAAGTGCCAATGAAACTGCTACAATAATACCTTGTTTCCTCGTTTTTTTCATGAAAATCAAAAAAAGTACCAGTCCAATCCATATCAATCCTCCATTACCTAATGTGGTAATGAATATAAAAAAAGTATTCAGGAAATCGCATCTTATATGCTCCTGAATCCATAGCAGAATATAAGCTTCCATGTCTACCTCCGATAGAATTATACGTCTTTATACAATCCGTTTCAAGTAAAAAAATATAAAGACGAAACCCACGTTTCCTTTGTGAACCTCGCCTTTATATTATATCCCTGCTATTTATCTTTCATTCTTATACATCTATGCTATAGTTCGGAGCTTCCTTTGTAATATGGATATCATGAGGATGGCTTTCTTTTAATGAAGCTGCAGAAATCTTTACAAATCTTCCTGTTTCCTTCAAAGTCTCAATATCTTTTGCACCACAATATCCCATACCAGAACGGATACCACCGACTAACTGGAATACTGTATCTTCCAAAGTACCCTTGTAAGCGACACGGCCTTCCACGCCTTCCGGAACAAGCTTCTTTGCATCTGTCTGGAAATAACGGTCTTTGCTTCCATTCTCCATAGCTGCAATAGAGCCCATGCCTCTGTATACTTTGTATTTTCTTCCCTGATATAATTCAAACTCACCCGGAGCTTCATCACATCCTGCAAAAATACTACCCATCATACATACATTTGCACCGGCTGCAATAGCCTTTGTCATATCACCTGAGAATTTAATACCACCATCTGCAATAATAGGAATACCATACTCTTTTGCAACTTCATAGCTATTCATGACTGCTGTAATCTGAGGCACACCAATACCTGCAACAATTCTTGTTGTACAGATAGAACCAGGTCCGATACCAATCTTAACTGCATCTGCACCAGCTTCGATGAGTGCTCTTGTAGCTTCTCCTGTGGCCACATTACCTGCAATAACCTGAAGATCCGGGAATGCACTCTTAATCTCTCTTACTGCATTCATAATATTCTTTGAATGACCATGAGCAGAATCAAGAACTACTACGTCTACCTTTGCCTTTACCAGAGCTTCCGTTCTCTCCATAATATTTTTTGTAATACCAATGGCAGCACCGCATAATAATCTTCCCTGCTCGTCCTTTGCTGCTAACGGGTACTTAATCTGCTTCTCAATATCTTTTATCGTAATAAGGCCTTTTAAATTAAAATCATCATCCACAATTGGAAGTTTTTCTTTTCTTGACTTTGCAAGAATTGCCTTTGCTTCTTCCAGTGTAATTCCCTGCTTTGCTGTTACGAGGTTTTCTGTAGTCATACAATCTTTAATCTTCTTGCTGAAATCTGTCTCAAATTTCAAATCACGATTTGTAATAATGCCGACTAATTTTCCGTTTTCTGTAATTGGCACGCCTGAAATTCTGAACTTTGCCATCAAATCATTGGCATCTGTCAGTGTATGCTCCGGTGACAAGGAAAATGGATCTGTGATAACTCCATTCTCTGAACGTTTTACTTTATCTACCTCTTCCGCCTGCTGCTCTACAGACATATTCTTATGAATGATACCGATACCACCCTGTCTTGCCATGGCTATTGCCATTCTATGTTCTGTGACAGTATCCATACCGGCACTCATCATCGGTATATTTAACTTGATTTTCTTTGTTAAATGTGTTGATAAATCAACCAGATTAGGTGTTACTTCCGAATAAGAGGGAACCAAAAGCACGTCGTCAAATGTAATTCCTTCACCGATAATCTTTCCCATTAATAATATTCCTCACTTTCTTCTGTGTTTCAATTGTTATTTTGTAATCTTTTTATATCGATTACATTTTTGTCTAAATTTATATTATGTTAATTTATTTTTTTCTGACTGTCAAGCTTTTTCTATAAAAATAGTTATGACATTTTCAGTTTTCCGGGAGCTGCCATACGCAACCCCTCCAACAGCCTGTCATCTACTTCTATATAGACTTTTGCCGGTACTGCCCCAAAAGAGATAAGCAGAAGAAATACCTGTTCTTCCCCCGTACCGGATGTATAATCAAAGCTCTTCATCTCCGTATTCCGGTGATATCCCGCCGCATAAGTGCTTTCCACAGGAGCAATAACCTCGCATTTTGAAACATCTATCTGCTGCAATGTTTTTCTTTTATTTTTTCCATAGATACCATCAATAGTCAGCTCATTCTTGACAAGAACATATTCATATTCCACGGAAGTAACAGAAAATACATAATAAATCAGGTAACCACATACAAACATTGCCACAAGCCCATAGATTCCTAAATAAAATGACAAAACATAAATCGCAATTACGCATGCTACAATCGTTGCCACACGAATCATTGCCGTGGTCGTCGTCATTTTTTTACTTACAAGTTTCTCTACATAAGTATTATCCATCATTTTCTCCATCTATAACATTTTCTCTAATTTTTCTACAACTGTATCCAGCCAGTCTTTATCAAAGGCTTCAATATTTCCGGTATCACACAATTTTGCAATCTCCGGGTCCATCGGTATCTTTGCAAAAGTATCAATATCATATTTTTTTGCTATCTCTTCCACCTTGCTGGCACCAAAGATCTCCATCTCTTTTCCGCAATCAGGGCATTTGAGATAAGACATATTTTCAACAATACCTGCCACTTTCACATTCATAAGATTTGCCATGCGGACAGCTTTTTCTACTATCATCTGAACCAGCTCCTGGGGAGATGTCACAATCACAATACTGTCAACCGGCAAAGACTGATATACAGTCAAAGGTACATCTCCTGTTCCCGGAGGCATATCTACAAACATATAGTCAACCTCGCCCCAATATACTTCTGACCAAAACTGTTTTACCATATTTGCAATGACAGGTCCTCTCCAGACCACCGGATCTGTCTCATGTTCCAAGATAAGATTGGTAGACATAATCTTAACATTACCATCTGATACAACAGGTTTGAGTCCTTCCTCAGCAGATTCCGGTCTCACATTGATACCGAATGTTTTTGGAATAGACGGGCCTGTGATATCTGCATCCAAAACAGCAGTTTTATATCCTTTTTTCGCCATCTTTACAGCCAGCATGGAAGTGACAAGCGACTTGCCCACGCCACCTTTACCACTGACAACACCTATCACTTTTTTTACATTACTATATTTATTCATTGGTTCAGAAAAATCTACAGGACCTCCGGCTTTGCTCGGACATCCCTCACATGATTCTTTATTACATTCTGAATTATTACATTCTCTTTCCACTTTCTTATCCTCCTTTTCCTTATCTCAATATTTTATATCATACCACACATCATGTGGAAATAATATGAATTTTTATAAAATTTTTCATATAAGCCAAAACGGCTCTGCACCGGTTACAAACCCGGAGCAGAGCCACCCTATACATTTTTATAAAATTATTTTACATCATACCCATGCCTGGATTTCCTGCCGGCATAGCAGGAACATCTTCCTTAATTGTAGCAACAACTGATTCTGTTGTAAGCAATGTAGATGCGACACTTGTAGCATTCTGTAATGCACTTCTTGTAACCTTTGCAGGATCAAGAATACCAGCATCAACCATTGATACATATTCTTCCTTATATGCATCAAATCCTGTTCCAACTTCTGATTCTCTTACCTTATTTACGATAACAGAGCCTTCCAGACCTGCATTCTGTGCGATTGCAAATAATGGAGCTTCCAAAGCCTTTAAAATAACATTTGCTCCTGTCTTTTCATCGCCTTCAAGCTGGCTTACAAGCTTAGCAACTTCTTTTGATGCATGGATATATGCAGAACCGCCACCTGCGATAATACCTTCTTCTACTGCTGCTCTTGTAGCATTCAGTGCATCTTCCATACGAAGCTTATTTTCTTTCATTTCAGTTTCTGTTGCAGCACCTACACGGATAACAGCAACTCCACCTGCAAGCTTTGCAAGTCTTTCCTGTAATTTTTCTTTATCAAAATCTGAAGTAGTTTCAGCAAGCTGACTCTTAATCTGAGATACTCTTGCCGCGATTTCTGCCTTATCTCCGCATCCGTCAACAATAATTGTATTTTCCTTCTGAACCTTTACAGACTTAGCACGTCCCAGCTGCTCCATAGTTGTATCTTTTAATTCCAGTCCGAGTTCT
>JAXFDY010000141.1:0-4761 GCA_034172985.1 Lachnospiraceae bacterium | reverse complement strand
ATTTTCATTTGGAAGATCTAACACCTTAATTTCTATATCCCTAACCTCAATACCATACTGATCACATTGATTTCCCACACATTCAAGTAATTTACTTGATATCGCAATGACTTCTGCCTTTTCAGCACTCTCCCCTGTGCTTTCTTCCTCGGAAATATCTTTTATTTCCACATCCTCCAGCTTCGTCTCTGCATTCGATGTATCGATCACCTCATCCCTGCTCATAATCAGCTCTTCCTGACTCATATTGGAAATAGTCGTCTTTATAGCATTGTAAACAATTACATCGATACGACCTTCTGCCGTACTGGTGTTTGCATTCAGTGATGATGTAAATTTCTTTGCATCTGTGACCTGCCATAATACATATGCATCTACAATCATTGTTTTTTTGTCTGAAGTAATGACATCTGATTTAGGCAAATCATAAAACTGTACACTTTTCGGAATAGAATTTACATGCTGGATAAATGGTATTTTCAGCCTAAGTCCCGCTTCTGAATTTACGGAACTTATTTTTCCGAATTGTTTTACTACTGTATATTCATTTTCCATGGTTTTATATGTAACCATATGGAAAATAACGATGGCTCCAATAATAACGGCTACACCGATTATTAGATTTCTTAATTTTTTTGTCATAACAACTCCTCCTACTGCTCTGAATTATCTTCCGTTACACTATTAATTGTGGCAAAACTTTCTATCGGATAATATTTCTGAATACTTCCGCTTCCATCGTCAATCACTACCTTTATATTAGGAAGCAATTCTCCCATGGTCTCATAAAACATTCTCTGTTTTGTAATTAACGGGTATTTCTGATATTCCTCATATTCCTTATTAAATCTTGATGCCTGACCGGTTGCTTCATTGATTCTGGCAGTTTTTTGTGCCTCGGCTTCCTGAACAATCTTGTCCACCTCTGCTTCTGCTGCCGGAAGCTGTTCATTCCGATACTGGTTTGCCGCATTGATAGCAGATTCTTTATTCTGTTTTGCCGTCTCTACAGCCTTAAAAGCATCATTTACATTTTGTGCAGGTGGCTCTACATCCTGCATGGATGCATCTACCAAACTGATGCCTATATCCTGTTCCTCCAGCTTACTGATAATCATCTGTTTAATATTGCTCTGAATTTCTGCCTTTCCTGTTGTAAGTGCAGAATCTACTGTATAAGCAGATATGGTTGAACGAATACTATTCATGGCAATATTTTTCAAAATTACTTCCGGCTCATCGGAAGCATACAGATATTTAATCGCATCTTTCACTTCATAAGAAATGTAATAATCTACATCCAGGAAATTAAAGTCTGAGGTAATCATAATCGACTCATCATCTACATCTACCATAGAACCATCTTCGTTCTCTTTATATCCAATGGTAAATCCCCTGACTGTAGTATCCACCTTGGTCACATGCTGAAAATATGGTATTTTAAACTGAAGTCCCTTATTATTATTCACCTCTGCTTTACCAAACGTAGTGATGACTGCCGTCTCCGTTTCCTTTACTGTGTAAATCGAACACAAAAATGTGATACCTGCAAACAACAGAATCAGTACTATTTTCACATATTTTACAACCTGATTTGTTGTTTTTGTGTTGTTGTTTTCTTCCATTTTTTCATCCTCCTCTTATCCAACGGTTTCTTAGGTACTCCTATAGTATACTATGTCTCCCTCTGTTTTTAAATCTATAAAATGACAAATTACGACAGTTTATTTCTCTTTTTCCGCAAAATAGCTGCAATCAAAAAAGACTATCATAGGATAGCCTTTTTTTCTAAAATTCTGAGATAATGATTTGCTTCTCTCAGCACATGATCTGCGAGGAGCGGAAGAATTAAGCCTGCGATTTCACAATCTTTTCTTTTTGCCTCTTCCAGAAGTTTTTTATAATCCATGGCAAAATCATTCGCCGTACAGATTAATTCCTCTTCACACGGATCCAACAAGCCCCGGATAAAGAAAGCATTCTCCCACATGATGTAAAATATTTTCCTTAAATTCAATCAATCCTTCTAACAGATCTAATGCCTTTCTGTTTAACCTTCTGATCTGTGCCTCATCCTGAAAACTGATATTCCTGTTATTCCCATGTTCCGATTTCTCTTTCAAAGCAATCTCGTCTTCCGTAATACTGCTGTTAATATGGATTCCCGTGAGAAAATCTGTCTTGCGCTCGGCACCTAATGCATTGCCGGCAAGGCATTTTCAGACGGAAAGCAATTGCAGTAAAAACAGGGCTATGTTATACTTTGTTCAATAGGATAGGTGTGTGCAAACACCTATCTTTCATGAATAAAGTTAGGCGTTTGGGAAACTCTGCGGCGAGAGAACTATAGTCCATTCTCACTCCGTTGTTTCGGACAAATCAGTCGAATTGTTCGGCTTTGACGTACACTTCAACTGATTTGTCCGCCCAAAGTCGCAATACATAGACATATAGTCCTGTCGCCGCAGAGTTTCCCAAACGCCTAATGAATAAAGTATAAAGGAGTATTTGACATGAATTACGGAAAATTGCTGGATTGGACTGTTCAAAACGGAGCCCTGATTCTTCGATATGAGACTGAGACTGCCTATGTTCGACAGATGGCTCCGGGTATTCTTCATTTTACTACAAACCCGGATTACAAAAGTTACGCTGTGGTGTTACCACCCGTGACTACGACAGAATGGGATATTTCCCACAAAGATGGGATATTGATTGCCAGTTTCGGAACTTCTTTGGTTCTTCACATCGGAGCAGACTTTCTTGTAGATATTTATGAGAACGGTCGGCTGATTTGTAGTGACTATCGTGGAGGCTGCCATCAGAATCAAGGTATTGAAATTTTAAAAGTGCTGGAACAGACAGATGCTGTCTATGGACTTGGTGATAAACCAGGCTGTCTCAACAAACGTGGCTATGCCTTCGAAAACTGGAATACTGATGATCCTGCTCCACATGTGGACTCTTTCCGTTCCCTATACAAATCAATTCCCTTTTTTATCGTTTTAAAAGAAAAAGAATGCTATGGTATACTAGCCGATAATACTTATCGAACCACCTTTGATTTCGGAAAGGAAAACTGTAATTATTACTCCATCCGTCATGAAAAAGGATTATTAAATTATTATTATATTTCGGGAAAAGATATGGCTCAGGTCGTTTCCCGTTATACAGATTTAACAGGGCATGCTGTATTGCCTCAAAAATGGCTGTTTGGCTACCATCAGAGCCGCTGGAGTTATGCATCCGAAACAGAAGTAAGAGAGTTGGCTGCGAATTTTCAGTCTCTTGATATTCCCTGTGACTGTATTCATCTGGATATTGATTATATGGATGGATATCGTGTATTCACTTTTGATCCCATACGTTTTCCAAATCCGGCTCAACTGGCAGAGGATTTAAACACCCAGGGTATCAAACTAATTGCAATAGTTGACCCTGGGGTAAAAAAAGATGAAAACTATGACGTTTATGCTGAGGGTATGAAGATGGATGCATTTGCCCGCAGTGCTGACGGAGCTGTCTATGAAAATGCCGTATGGCCCGGAACTTCTGTATTTCCTGATTTTACCAGAGAAGATGTCCGCAAATGGTGGGGTGACAACGTTCAAAAACTTGTCAATTCAGGCATTCGCGGTATCTGGAATGATATGAATGAGCCTGCCAGTTTTCTTGGACCACTCCCTGACGATGTTCTGTTTTCCAGCGGTAAACACGATGAAATTCACAATGTATACGGACACTTGATGGCTCAGGCAACCTATGAGGGGTTACGCAGATGCGATCCCAACCGCAGACCTTTTATCCTGACAAGAGCATGCTATGCCGGAAGCCAGCGTTACTGCGGCGGCTGGACTGGTGATAATCATAGTATCTGGGCACATATTCCTCTGGCCCTGGAGCAAATGTGCAATCTCGGACTCTGTGGAATGATGATGTGTGGAAGTGACATTGGCGGATTTGGCAGTGATGCAACTCCGGAGCTAATGATCCGTTTCTTTCAGGCTGCTGTCTTCAGTCCGTTTTTCCGCAGTCATTCTGCCATGGGAACAAGACGTCAGGAACCATGGGCATTTGACGAAGAAACCACAGACATCATCAGAAAAGTCATCAAGCTTCGCTACCGCTTCCTACCTTATATCTATGATCTGGCTCATCAATGTGTCGATACAGGTGCGCCAATTCTTCGCCCGCTGGTTTATGAATTTCCATATGACAGGCAGGTCCGCAATCTGTCCGATGAATATATGCTTGGCTCACAGGTATTGGCTGCTCCCGTAATAGAACCAGGAAAGACTGCCCGTGCGGTCTACCTTCCTGCCGGAAAATGGTATGATTATGCCACCGGCACATGTTACACCGGTGGCAGACATATTTTAGCCGAAGCACCTCTTGACCATATACCGATTTACATCAGGGAAGGTTCGATTCTCCCACTGGTAAACCGTGACATCAGTCATACAGATGAACTTCGTGAAGAAGATATCATAATCCGGACATATCCAGGTACCGGAAAATATATCCATTATGTAGATGATGGTGAAAGCTTCGATGATAAAAATGAAAATTGCCGCAAAATTATTTATGAATTGAGTGAAGATGGCCAGCTTTCTGTAACCAGTACATCGTTTCGTAAATAACGAAACCAATAACGCAGAATATTTTTTCGAGTGTGCATGGCAAAAAACGTAGGCGTAGCGGGCTACGTCGAGGCTTTTTGTTATGTGCAATCGGGAAAATAGTCCAGTTATTTGGTGTAGT
>JAXFDY010000092.1:0-14557 GCA_034172985.1 Lachnospiraceae bacterium | reverse complement strand
GAAGATATAGAAAAGCAGATATAGGTGAGGAGATGAATAAAATTGTTTCCTCACCTTTTGTTAGAGAAATATCACAAAGTTTGCAGTATGAGTATAGGAGGTTTTTTGTATGAAATTTTTAATAAAATTAGAAAAAATATTGAAGTTTGGATGCCGGAAAAATATGAAGATGCAGGAAGATATTGAGGGAAATTTCCATAGTAATTGATAGAAATGTGTGCTATAATCATTTTAATAACTTAAAATGAGCCAATTTCGAATGTTTGCGTCGATTTTGAGAGTGCAAAGCACGAAAAAATCGACATCAGGCTCATTTGTCGGTCCTCTCCCCGGAGAGTTTCGCAAATGCCTAATAATCATATGTATTGGAGGAAAACTTTATGACGCGTACAAAACAATGTTTACTTTGTGCCGGTTTGATTAGTGCCATGGCTCTTACCGGTTGCCAGTCTTCTGACACCAGCTCAGAAAAAACCACACAGAATGCTTCCGAACCGGAAACTGTCGAAGTGACAAAAATGGCCGGTGGGAAACAGACCAGCCTCACCGGAGTATCTATTCACGATCCATCTATATTTAAAGATGCCGATGGCACTTATTATATTTATGGTTCCCACCTTGCTCAGGCTACATCGAAAGATTTGATTAAATGGACTTATCTGGGAACACAGGGATATACAAACAATACCGTGTACGGGCCGCTCAGTTCCAGCCTTTCGGAATCTTTTCAATGGGCCGGTATGAACGATGAAGATAGCAAAAACGGCTACGCTGTATGGGCACCTGATATTACATATAATGAAGAATATGTGTGGAGCGACGGCTCCAAAGGTGCATACATGATGTACTACTGTACTTCTTCAACAGCTATTCGTTCCTGTATCGGATACGCAGTAAGCAAAACTGCAGATGGCCCTTTTGAGTATGTAGATACGATTATATATTCCGGTTTTACCAAAAACAGTAATCCGGTTACCACTACAAGCAATCTGGGTACAAAAACCGTAGATACACAGTATACAAATACTAATATTCTGGATGTTTACAAAGAAGCTACCGGAAAATCCACTGTTTCTCTTGCAGATTTATCTTCAAATTATTTCAGTGGTGATGCATATAATGCAAATCTATATCCAAACGCCATTGATCCCGGTCTCTTCTATGATGCGGATGGAAGAATGTGGATGGCTTATGGTTCCTGGTCCGGAGGTATTTATCTTTTAGAAATCGACCGTTCAACCGGACAGCCGATTCATCCTCAGGAAAATATAACAGATGGAAATTCGATTACCGATATTTATTTTGGAAAGAAAATTGCCGGTGGTTTCAGGCAATCCGGTGAAGGACCGTATATTATATATGATGAAAATACAAATTATTATTATCTGTATATGTCCTATGGTTTTCTGACTGCAAATGAAGGTTATAATATCCGTATGTTCCGCTCTGAGAGTCCTGATGGACCTTATGTAGATGCAGCCGGAAAAGAGGCTGTCTGGGGAACTTCCGGACATGATGGAATTGGTGTAAAGGTAATGGGTTCATACAATCTGCCAAGCCTTTCCTACAAATATATGGCCCCTGGCCATAATTCTGCACTGATCGATGAAGACAAAATGTATCTGGTCTATCATCAGAGATTTAGTACAGGAAACGAAGGTCATGAACTGCGTATCCACCAAATGCTTATGAGTGAAGAAGGATGGCCTTGTGTATTACCTTATGAATATGATGGTGAGGAAGTTTCCGAAAAAGGATATGATAAAAAAGAAATCTGTGGAACTTATTATGTAATCAAACAGGATCCTACCGACAACAAAACTGCTGTGGAATATAATGCTGTTTCATTAAATGATGATGGTACTCTTTCCGGATATTTAACAGGAACCTGGGAAATGAAAGATAAGACTTATTATATTCATTTTAAAATAGGCGTTGCAAATTACGATGGTGTGCTCTGCAAAATGACAGATGAAGCCGGCACTGAATGTCTTGTATTCAGTGCCGTGGGTGATAATAACTCAACTCTCTGGGGTACAAAATACTAGACGATCTATGTTTATAGGTGTTTGTGAAACCTTTCGCAAACACCTATTCTATTTTTATGATATGGTCCGCATCTACGATCATCTCTATGGCATTTCCAAACATATCTACTTCTACCGTTACCGTCCGTTTTTTTTCATCAATCTTTTTGATTTCAAACTCCTGATCCAGATATGCTTCCGAATCAATTTTGATGATATCGCCCGGTTGATAACAAAATTCCGGTTTTTCCCATTCCGGTAACTCCTTATTTTCGATTCTGCAGTCGTCGTCCGTCATAAAACAGAATTTAATTCTGCGCACCTTGCCAAAAAGTTCTAATTCAACAAAAATTCTTCTATGGGAATTATCTACCTTCACGATTTTGTCCACATAATTTACAAGGGGCCCCTTTGCCATATCGATTCTTCCCTGTGCATTTCTGTGAACCAGACTCCGGTGGACAACATAATCTGATGGATCCAGAATATTTTCCATAAAAGTCTGTTCTTCATCGGATAAAGGGATAAACTCCCTGCCACCGTCATCGGACACTTCCCCAAGGATTTTTGATAATTTAGGAACACTTTTTAAACGAATAAACAATTCTTCCGGATGCTCTGTAATAACAAAAACATATCCACGGAACATACACTCCACCAGAATCAGGTTAAATCCTTTTAACCGCCAGACATTTTCATATCTCGGAACAAAACACTCCTGGTACAGTCCTTCTTCCTTTGGAACCATTTTGTTTATCAGCTCCACAAGTTTTTCTTCATCATTTACTCTGGTTTGAATTACATACCATTTTTCCATCAGTATTAATCCCTCTCAATTTATTTCAAGTACAAAATTTTTCTTGATAAAGTTTAACATATCCTCTGTTTTTTTGCAACTATCATATCCATACTTTGCAACACTTTAATATTTAAACAAATAACACGAAAATAGCTTGAATTTTTTGTACAATTTGCTTATAATATATATAAATAAGTGATTCGGATATAATTCCTACAATCAAATACGGAAGGAAAAATAACTATGAAAAAAGGTACTTTGAAACGTATGCTGCTTTGTATCGTAATTGTGTTTCTTTTACCTGTCTTACATACATCTAGGGCAAGGTGTGACACAGATTCCGATACTGAAGGACGTATTCTGTTTATCAGTTCCTATTCTTATGCCTGGGACACTGTTCAGATACAGATAGAAGGCATCAAAGAAGGAATATCGTCTAACACAACAGTAGATTATGAATTTATGGATACCAAACGGTTCACCAGCGAAGAACATCTCCAAATGTTTTATGAAGGACTCAAATATCGGCTGGAAAATGTAGAGCCATACGATGTTGTCATTTTAGGAGATGATGCAGCTCTCATGTTTGCATTGGAACATCGCGATGAACTTTTCCCTGATATTCCTATTATATTTGAAGGCATAAACAACGAAGAACTGGCGGTGCAAGCTGCAGAGGATCCTCTGATTACCGGTATTTTAGAAAAACTATCTTTCGAAAAAAATATCGAATTTGCCCGCACTCTTTATCCAAAAGCAACGAAAGTAGTCGGTATTTTGGACAATTCTATTACCGGCGAAGCAGAACGGACAAAATTTTATCAGAATGCAGAGCTTTATCCCGAATTAGAATTCACGGAAATCAATACATCCGAGCTGACTTCTGATGAGTTAAAAGATGCAATCGCCTCTGTAGATACAGACAGTATTTTGATTTATGTGGTTATGACAGAAGATGCGGATGGCGTTCACTATACAAATGCCCAGTCGATCCAACTTATTTCCGAATATGCAAAGGTTCCGGCATTCCGTATGGTTTCCGGCGGAATCGGGGAGGGTTTGCTTGGTGGAAATATTGTTTCTATGGAGCTTTCCGGTAAAATTGCAGCAGAAATCGCTACAAAAATCATCAACGGAACATCTCCAGCAGAATTTGATGTGGTGGTAGACAGTCCGAATATTTATTGTATTGATGAAACTGTGATGAAAAAATTTAATCTGGATTTATCACTGATTCCTGAGGGAGCAGAAATCGTGAATCACGAAGAATCTTTTTGGGAACACAATAAAGAAGCGATTATACCTGCCGTGATTATCATTTTGTTACTGATTTTAATTATGATTATCTCATTGTATGACAATGTGGTTCACCGCAGACTTTCAAAAGAATTAAGAAGTGCCAAACAAAATCTGGAAAATGCATACTACCATGATTATGTAACCGGTATTCCGAATCGTACCTGTTTTAAAAAAGATCTGGAAACACTTTCCCAGTCAAGCGAACCTTTTGCTCTGATTATGCTGGATATTGATAATTTCAAAAAAATCAATGATAATTATGGACACAGCATCGGAGATGAAGCTCTACATCAGATTGGTCTTCGTCTTAAAAATATCTCAACTGATTATTTGACTGCTTACCGCTTCGCAGGTGATGAATTTATTGTGATTGTCAAGCAGGATAAAGATGATTCTTTTCTTACAGAGGCAAACGCATGTCTGGATATTTTCCGGAAAACCTTCGACTTACAGGGGCTTTCCTATCCAATCCACTGTAGTATGGGTATCGCTCTCTATCCCCGTGATACCCAGAACACAGATGATCTTATTGTATATGCTGATCTTGCCATGTATAAAGTCAAAAAAGCTTCCAAAAATGCATTTTGCTTTTATCATGAGCTTGAACAATAAAATGCAAAGAACTCTGTTTTATTTAACAGAGTTCTTTGCATTTTCTATTTCTTCTGCATACGCAAGTGCATCATCAATATTCTTTCTAAACTGTTCTCTTCCCAGACGCTCTACAAACCCGGCTTTTTCCATAACTGCCATCGGCTGCTCGTTTACATGAGAGAAAATCAGCTCAATATTATTCTTTTCACATGTGTCAAGAATCGACTCCAATGTGTGCATGACAGTGGTATCCATAGCAGGTACACTTCTCATTCGCAATATAATAATATCCTCATCTGTATCATTCACAATACTTGACAGCTTATCCGCTGCTCCGAAAAACAACGGGCCCGTAATCTCAAATACCAATGTGTTCTTTGGAACTGATTTATATTTGATATTATCCGGATCAGACTCTTCATCATAATTATCATCTTCAGACTTTACACGATTATAATCATCAATATATTCCCAGCCTTCTACATTCGTTACATCTGACATTCTCTTCATAAATAGCAGAGATGCCAGTACAAGTCCCACAACAATGGCATATACAAGATCAAGTACCACTGTAAGAATAAAAGATACTAACAATACTGCAATATCACTTTTTGGTGCACGTTTTAATGTAGATGCAACAGCTCTCCATCCACTCATATTATATGCTACCATAAACAAAATTGCTGCAATACAAGGCATAGGAATCAATTTTACCAACGGCATTAATACAAGAAGCATCATACATAATACGACAGCATGTACCATACCTGCCACAGGAGAACGTCCGCCGTTTTTAACATTTGCAGCAGTTCTTGCGATTGCACCTGTAGCCGGGATTCCTCCGAATAAGGCAGAACCGATATTTCCCACACCCTGGGCAATAAGTTCCATATTCGTACGGGTACGGCTTCCGATCATACCATCAGATACAACACAGGAAAGTAAAGATTCAATAGCTGCAAGTATTGCTATCGTCAATGCATTCGGAAGCAAATCCCGAATCATGGAAAACTGAAAATTTTCAAATTTAAAGATATGTGGCAGCCCCATAGGAATCTGGAATGAGGTGCCAATGGTCTTGACTGCCGGAATCTGTCCTTCTGACAAGCCCACAAAATATACAATCGCACCTGCCACAATGACCGCAATCAGTGACGGAGGAATAATCTTATTGATTTTTGGCCATACAATTAATATTACAAGAGAAATCACACCAATCACAAGAGCCCAGATACTGATTCCGTTTTCTCCCACACCAGCCGCCAATGCTTTTATTTTTCCTATAGTGTCAATGGATTGCCCTTTATAGCAGCTTGTGTCCACACCAAGAAAATCTTTAATCTGACCGATAAAAATAGTTACAGCAATACCTGCTGTAAAACCGGTTGTAATAGTATAAGGGATAAATTTTATCAAAGTGCCGAATCTGCAAAGCCCCATAATAATCAGAATGATACCTGCCATAATCGTTGCAACGACAAGTCCTTCCATTCCTTTCTCAGCCACAATGCCGGCCACAATCGTTGCAAATGCTGCTGTCGGCCCGGCAATCTGCACTCTGCTTCCTCCTAAAAAGGAAATAAGAAATCCGGCTACAATTGCTGTATAAATACCAACCTGAGGTTCTACCCCTGATGCCAGCGCTAAAGCGATGGATAATGGTAAGGCAATAATTGCAACAATGATACCGGAAATTACGTCTTTAAAAAACTGTTCTTTTGTATATGTCTTTAATACATAAAACAGCTTTGGAGATAATTTGTCCATTGTATTTTTCGTCCTTTTCTTTAGAATAAATTTCGTATCTATTCTACAAGGTTCAGGAACGAAATACAATGGACAAATTTAATATTTTTTTTATTATTTTTTTATATATTTAGTCATTTTAGATAAACATTTATGCCTCTGAAGATGCTTTTTCGATTTCCTGAATCGCTGCTTTCTTCATAGGAATACGGCAATTCTTATTATTACCGAATTCAACAATCACATCATCCTCTTCCACACCGATTACTACGCCATAAAAACCGGATGTTGTAAGAATACTGTCGCCTACTTCAACTGAATTCTGAAGTGCTGCCATCTTCTGCTGTTCTTTCTTCTGTGGCTTCACCATTAAGAAATAAATTGCTGCACCGAAAATAACAATATAGAGAATAATTCCGATAATTCCACCTGCTGTTCCTGATGCTAATATTGATGTCATGTTTCCTCCATTCTGCCACTCTGCCGTGACTTAAGAAATATTTTAATGAAATTTTATCGCTTCTGGTTAATCTTATTTTCTTCAAAACCAGCCAGCTTCTGTTTTTTATACTCCTGAAAACGTCCTTCGTCCAATGCATCCCTGATTTCTTCCATCATATGATTATAGAAATACAGATTATGCAATACACATAGGCGCATACCAAGCATTTCCTTTGCCTTTAAGAGATGTCTGATATATGCCTTGGAATATCTCTGACAGGCTGGACATCCACAATTTTCCTCGATCGGAGTATCATCTAACTCATACTTTGCATTAAAAAGATTGAGTTTTCCCCTATTTGTATATACATGTCCATGTCGTCCGTTTCTCGAAGGATATACACAGTCAAAGAAATCTACTCCCCGTTCT
The DNA here is from genome assembly GCA_034172985.1 of Lachnospiraceae bacterium. Classification (GTDB taxonomy): domain Bacteria; phylum Bacillota; class Clostridia; order Lachnospirales; family Lachnospiraceae; genus CAG-303. The sequence continues at coordinate 7,221 of JAXFDY010000092.1, read as the reverse complement.
ACCGCTTCCAGGATATTCGCCGGAGTACCGACTCCCATCAGATATGTTGGCTTATCATCCGGAAGGAAAGGAACCGTCTCCTCAATAATATGATACATTTCCTCATGAGATTCTCCTACTGCCAGACCCCCTAGTGCATAACCATCCAAATCCATTTCTGTAATTCGTTTTGCATGCTCAATTCTGATATCCTTAAACGTTCCTCCCTGATTAATGCCAAAAAGCATCTGATGTTTATTTATTGTATCAGGAAGCTGGTTTAATCTGTTTAACTCATCTTTGCAGCGCTGCAGCCACCTTGTGGTACGGTCTACTGAATTCTGCATATATTCTCTTGTGGCCGGATGAGGCGGACATTCGTCAAAAGCCATGGCTATGGTAGAAGCAAGATTCGATTGAATCTGCATACTTTCCTCTGGTCCCATAAAAATCTTATGACCATCAATATGAGAATTAAAATAGACTCCTTCTTCTTTTATCTTTCTGAGACCTGCCAATGAAAAAACCTGAAATCCACCCGAATCAGTCAATATCGGCTTGTCCCATGACATGAACTTATGCAGTCCACCCAGTTGCTTTACAATCTTATCTCCCGGACGTACATGAAGATGATACGTATTGGACAATTCTACCAAAGTACCGATTCTCTCCAGATCTTCTGTAGACACAGCACCTTTAATCGCTGCCACTGTTCCCACATTCATAAATACCGGTGTTTGTATCACACCATGAACAGTATGGAACTCGCCTCTTTTGGCATTTCCTTCTTTTTTTAACAATTTATACATAAGTATCTCCGTATTTTTGAATTTCTTTCACGGTTTTCATCCAATATTTTCTCTCAAAAATACCGAATATTAAACGCATACCTTACACATTATATTGTTAAATAGCTGTTTAAGCAAGTGGTTTTTTCTAATTTTAATGAAATTTTATGAATAGGGGGGATTATCATGACGAAACAAGATTTTTTCAAATGTGGAATTGCAGGCTGGTGTCTGGAAATTATCTGGACCGGCGGAATCAGTTATCTTCATCACGACCTGTCCATGACAGCTTCCACATCAATCCTTATGTTTCCTATCTACGGACTGGGAGCGTTTATCCGTCCCATTTCCCAGTTTTTGGGAGACAATCCCATTTTGTTTCGTGGGATTGTCTATACTGTATGCATTTTTGCAACAGAATATGTAACAGGCAGCATACTAAAAATGTTTCACATCTGCCCTTGGAATTACAGCAATGCCAAATATAACATTAACGGTCTGATCCGTTTAGACTATGCACCCGCCTGGTTTGCGGTAGGATTACTTTTTGAAAAAATGCTTAATCCCGTCAACAGTAGAAGTCATACTGACAAGAAGTAAATCAAGCACTGTGATTGCTGCCATAGCTTCTACCACAACTACTGCTCTCGGTACAATAATCGGATCATGACGGCCTTTGATATTGATTTCGATATTTTCATGATCACAGTTAATGGTTTTCTGTGTCTGGAAAATAGACGGCGTAGGTTTAAATGCCGCTCTGAATACAATATCTGAACCGTCACTGATTCCTCCAAGTATACCTCCTGCATTATTTGTATACTTTTTTACCTGTCCATCTTCCACATAAAAATTGTCATTATCTTCGGAGCCTGTCATTTTTGCTGCTGCAAATCCTGCACCGATTTCAAATCCTTTCACTGCACCAATAGACATCATGGCCTGACCCAGTTTTGCATCCAGTTTTTCAAATACCGGTTCCCCTATTCCCGGCATCACATTCCGAATCACACATTCCACAATTCCGCCTACCGAATCTTTCTCCATCATTTTCTGATTTAAAAGCTCCTGAGCCCGAACTGCGGCCTCCTGATCCGGCATACATACAGGATTATGAAAGCGTTCCTCCAGATTGAATCTTTCATAATCAATTTCCACTTCCCCGATTGCTTTAGCATAAGCATCTACCTGAATTCCAAGCTCCTTTAACAGCTTAGCTGCAATCGCACCGGCTGCTACTCTTGCAATCGTCTCTCTTCCCGAGGAACGACCGCCTCCTCTGTAATCGCGGAAACCATATTTTTCATCAAAAGTATAATCTGCATGACCCGGCCGATAACACTTTGCTATTTCCGAATAATCTTTCGATCGCTGGGTTTGATTATAGACAACCATAGAAATAGGGGTTCCTGTTGTCTTTCCTTCAAAAACGCCGGACAAAATCTCAACGGCATCATCTTCACTGCGGGGAGTCGTAAAACGGGACTGCCCCGGTTTTCTTCTGTTTAAATAAATCTGGATATCTTCCTCGCAAATAGGCAGGCCAGCGGGACAACCGTCCACAACCACGCCTACTCCTTTGCCATGGGATTCTCCCCAGGTAGATACCCGAAATATGGTGCCAAAGGTTGAACCTGCCATAAACTGCCTCCTTCTAGTAAATAGGATACTTATCAGTCAGTTCTTTTACAATCTTCATGGCAGCATCCTTATTTGCATCCACGTCTTTCACAAGAAGAGAAATAGCTTCTGCAATCTGATCCATATCCTGAGTATTCATACCTCTTGTTGTAACAGCCGGAGTACCGATTCTGATACCACTTGTTACAAATGGTGATGCAGGATCCTTTGGTATTGTATTTTTATTACATGTAATGTTAGCAGCATCTAATAATTTCTCACACTGCTTTCCTGTAATATTCATATTTCTTAAATCAACCAGCATTAAATGATTGTCTGTTCCTCCAGACACAAGGTTGAAGCCTCTGTCCATCAGTCCCTTTGCCAGTGCGGAAGCATTATCTTTTACATTTCTCATATATACCTTATAGCTGTCATCTAATGCTTCTTTGAAGCATACTGCCTTAGCCGCAATCACATGCATCAAAGGACCGCCCTGAATACCAGGGAACACTGCCTTATTAAAGTTAAACTGCTCATTCACTTCATTGCTGGAAAGAATCATACCTCCACGTGGTCCACGCAATGTCTTATGTGTTGTTGTAGTAGTCACATGAGCATATGGAATCGGACTCATATGGAGTCCTGCAGCCACAAGACCTGCTATATGTGCCATATCTACCATAAGATATGCACCCACTTCATCTGCGATTTCACGGAAACGCTTAAAGTCTATTTCTCTCGGATACGCACTTGCACCTGCTACGATGAGTTTTGGCTTTGCCTCTTTTGCAATTCTTAACACTTCATCATAATCAATATATCCTTCCTCATTTACTCCATAAGGAACAATATTGAAATATTTACCGGACATATTGACCGGTGAACCATGTGTCAGATGTCCTCCATCAGAAAGGCCCATTCCCATAACTGTGTCACCCGGAGTCAGCATTGCAAAAAATACTGCCATATTTGCCTGTGCACCGGAATGTGGCTGAACATTTACATACTCACAGCCAAAAAGTTCTTTTGCTCTTTCTCTTGCAAGGTCTTCTACTACATCTACATATTCACAGCCACCATAATATCTCTTTCCCGGATATCCTTCTGCGTACTTATTGGTGAGAATGCTACCCATAGCAGACATGACTGCCTTGCTCACAATATTCTCTGAAGCAATCAGTTCGATATGATCCTGCTGTCTTTTCAGTTCATCCTGCATTGCTGCTGCTACTTCCGGGTCGTAATTCTTTACTTCGTCAAATGAAAACATCTTTTATTTCTCCTTTTTTGTAATTTTTTCCATGCCACCCATATATGGTCTTAAAGCTTCCGGAATTCTTACACTTCCATCTGCCTGAAGATTATTTTCCAGGAATGCAATCAACATTCTCGGAGGAGCAACTACTGTATTATTTAATGTATGTGCAAGATACTTGCCATTTTCACCGTTCACACGGATTTTTAATCTTCTTGCCTGAGCATCTCCAAGATTAGAACAGCTTCCTACTTCAAAATATTTCTTCTGTCTTGGAGACCATGCTTCTACATCCACCGATTTCACCTTCAGATCTGCAAGATCACCAGAGCAGCACTCTAATGTTCTTACAGGAATATCAAGACTTCTGAACAAATCAACCGTGTTCTTCCATAATTTGTCAAACCACATCTTACTGTCTTCCGGCTTACATACCACGATCATTTCCTGTTTTTCAAACTGATGGATACGATATACGCCACGCTCTTCAATACCATGAGCACCTTTTTCTTTTCTGAAGCAAGGAGAATAGCTTGTCAGTGTATATGGAAGCTTATCCTCGTCCAAAATCTTATTAATAAACTTACCAATCATGGAATGTTCGCTTGTACCGATTAAATACAAATCCTCTCCTTCGATTTTGTACATCATTGCATCCATCTCTGTCTGGGACATAACACCTGTCACCACATTGCTTCGTATCATAAACGGAGGTACACAATAAGTAAATCCTCTGTCAATCATAAAATCTCTTGCATAGGAAATCACTGCTGAGTGAAGTCTGGCAATATCTCCCATGAGGTAATAAAAACCATTTCCTGCTACTTCTCTGGCGCTGTCAAGATCAAGGCCGTCAAAGCTTTCCATAATTTCAGAATGATATGGAATCTCGAAATCAGGAACAACCGGTTCGCCAAATTTTTCTACTTCAACATTTTCACTATCGTCTTTTCCCACAGGAACACTTTCATCAATTATATTTGGAATCACAAGCATAATCTTGTAGATTTTTTCTTCCAGTTCCTTTTCTTTTGCCTCCAGTGCAGCTAAAAGCTCTCCCTTTTCTGTCACAAGCTTTTTCGTTTCTTCTGCCTCATCCTTTTTTCCCTGAGCCATTAATGCTCCAATCTGTTTAGAAATTCTGTTTCTTTCAGCACGAAGCTCATCTGCCTCCTGTTTTGTCTTTCTGCTTTCTGCATCCAGCTCTATCACTTCATCTACTAACGGAAGTTTACTGTCCTGAAATTTCTTTTTGATGTTTTCTTTTACAATCTCCGGATTTTCTCTTAAAAACTTAATATCTAACATTTCCTAAAAATTCCTTTCAAAATGACTCTTTATTCTGTTTCCTCTGTTGTTTCAAATTTAATGGATAATTCTTCCAGCTGCTTTTCATCTACTACATTTGGTGCATCGGTAAGAAGACAGGAAGCATCTTTCACCTTCGGGAATGCAATCACATCACGAATGCTGTCTCTCTTAGCCATAAGCATCACAAGACGATCAAGTCCGTAAGCCAGTCCTGCATGAGGTGGTACTCCATATTTAAATGCATCCAGAAGGAAACCGAATTTTTCATTTGCAACTTCATCAGTCAGGCCCAGTGCCTTGAACATTCTTGCCTGAACATCAGCCTGATGGATTCTCACACTTCCACCGCCGATTTCAGTTCCGTTTAATACGATATCGTATGCCTTTGCACGGACAGCACCCGGATCGGATTCCAGCTTGTCCAGATCCTCATCCATTGGCATAGTAAACGGATGATGCATAGCCACAAATCTTTCCTCTTCATCTGACCACTCAAACTGTGGAAATTCTGTAATCCATACAAAGCGATAGTCATTCTTATCTAAAAGTCCCATCTGGTCTGCCAGCTCTACTCTTAATGCGCCAAGAACGTTCCAGACAATTTTATTTCTGTCAGCCGCAAAGAGCAATAAGTCACCGGCCTGTCCTTCCATGGCATCCACGATAGCCTTCATTTCTTCTTCTGTCATAAACTTTGCAAAAGAAGATTTGAAAGAACCATCATCCAAAATAGCAATGTAGGCCAGACCTTTCGCCCCATATCCTTTTGCGAAATCAACCAGGGCATCAATTTTCTTTCTAGGCATGGAACCCTGTCCCTTGGCATTAATACCACGAACAGTTCCACCATTTTCGATGGCGCCGGTAAATACCCCAAATCCACAGTTTTTCACAAGATCTGTAATATTCTTTAATTCCATTCCAAATCGAAGATCCGGTTTATCAGAGCCAAAGCGGTCCATTGCCTCCTGCCATGTCATTCTCTGGATTGGAAGTTTTACTTCCACATCAAGAACCTCCTGAAACAAATATGCCAGCAGTCTCTCATTTACATCGATGACATCATCCACGTCTACAAAAGATAACTCCATATCGATCTGTGTAAACTCCGGCTGACGGTCAGCTCTCAAGTCCTCATCACGGAAGCATCTTGCAATCTGCATATATCTGTCATAGCCTGAGCACATAAGCATCTGCTTAAACAACTGTGGTGACTGTGGCAATGCATAAAACTTTCCAGGATGAATACGGCTTGGCACCAGATAATCTCTTGCACCTTCCGGTGTACTCTTTGTCAGCATAGGTGTTTCAATCTCAAGGAACCCTTCTTTTGCAAGAAATGCTCTTGTCAGTGTTGCCACCTGACTTCTCATAATAATATTAGATTGAATATCCGGTCTTCTCAGATCGAGACATCTGTATTTTAATCGCAACTCTTCTTTTGTATTGATATTTTCCTCAATTGGAAATGGCGGAGTCTCCGATTCCGAGAGAATCCGAAGACTTGTTGCTCTTATCTCGATATCTCCTGTCGCAAGATTCTCGTTTACAGCACCTTCTCTTTTTGTAACAGTTCCCTCTACTGCAATGACAAATTCACTTCTCAGTGTTTCTGCCTTTGTAAACCCTTCAGTTTTTACATCATTTTCATCAAAAACAATCTGTAAAATACCGGAACGGTCTCTCAAATCCACGAAAATTAAGCTTCCGAGATTTCTTCTCTTCTGAACCCATCCCATAACTGTAACTTTTTCTCCAATATTTGCATTGGACACTTCCGTACATCTGTGACTTCTTTTAAGTCCCTGCATTGATTCTGCCATCGTCTCTATTCCTTTCAATCACTCTTTATCTGTATTACTTTGCAAAAAATTCCTTGAATTCCTCATAACCCTGAGCCTGAAGTGTTTCTTTCTGGAACTTTTTATTCTTGTTCATGCGGGCAACCAGAACCTGTGTGCCGTCCTTTCGCATTTCCTGTGCTGTTGCTATTATATCGCAAAGTGTAGAAGACGCAACACCTTTTTCAATAAGAAATGCAATCTTTCTGCTCTGGTTCGGCACCTTGAATCCACTTTCCATCAACAGCAGTACAATTCTCTCAAATCCTATGGAGAATCCGCAGGCCGGTACATCTTTGCCGGTGAATTTACCAATCATCTTATCATAACGGCCGCCTCCGCCACAGGCAATTCCCAACTCCGGCATAGCAATCTCAAAAATGGTTCCCGTATAATAAGACATACCTCTCACCAGCGTCGGATC
>JAXFDY010000089.1:0-3319 GCA_034172985.1 Lachnospiraceae bacterium | reverse complement strand
ACATTATAACATGTAACGGAGGAAAGATGGTTGTCGTTAGCCATCTTTTTTCTCTTTTTCGGGAAAAGTTTTGGGGAGGTAATAACTCATACGAGTTATTACCTCCCCATCATTCTAGGCTATCTATTTCCCGACAGCCCCCCTTTACTACTACATTCATTAAAATCTTCTTATACTAACCTTGATATTATAATTCCCAACAAATTCCTTATAGATTGCTGTCATTGTATATGTATCACTATATTCTATATTAACATACGTTTCTAAAGCTCTTGCTCTATCCAACTCTGCTACTACATTTCCTTTCGAATCTGTTAAAACAAAATCAACTGTTCCATTCTTAACATCTGTTCTCAAAGAAACCTTTATTATTTGCCCCTCGTCCGCTGAAAAGGAAAAATCAGAACTAGACGTTTGCTTTGTCTTAATGTTATCACTCATATTTCCAAGAACTTTTTGTCTTAAATTGAACATAATACTAATCACCACCATTACAATTACTATTAAAAGAAATATTTTCTTTTTGCCTATTTTCATCATACCATTTCCTCCACTTTACTCTCATAGAATTTGATTATATCTTCAATTGTCTCAAACTCAGCCATTGGTTCATCTGCAATATTGATTCCATATACGTCTTCAATTCTTACAACAATTTCAAATATATCTAATGAGTCAATACTTAAATCCTTTATCTTCTTTTCCGATGACACACTCCCTTTAGCCCCTATTACATCCTCAATAATAGTAATTATCTCATCCTGCATATTCATTGTATTTAATCTCCCGCCTTCTCATTTGATTCATAACTATTTTTTTTGCTAATCTGATTTTGTATGGTTTCATTCCACAAAACTTTACCTGGAGTTTTAAAGACAACTCATTTCCTCCGTCTACATCACTACAAATATACCGAAGGCCCTTTTCCTTTGCCCATTTCTCAGCTTCCATATATAAACTAAGGTTAAGACTATAATTTCTATGAGTCTCATTTACATAATAATATGGAATATAACAATATTGCTCTAAATCAAAATAAAAATCCTTGTCACGTTTACAAGCATGAATAAATCCCACTACTTTCTCATTAACTATAGCAAGAAAAATAGCATCATCCTCACACTCTAATACTCTTGCAAAATATTTTCTGTTTTCTTCATTAAAATATTCAAGTCCCATCTCTGACAACTCCATATAAGCTTGCTGCATTTGAATCATACAATCACTTAATTTTTTATACAAAATAATTATCTCGTCTAAATCATTCACATTTGCTTTTTTAATCACATAATCCATAACTTCTACCTCTCTATTATCCATAACTTCAAGTTTCAATCAGCTTACCATTCTGCAAAGAATACAACTTATCAGCATGTTTTAATGTTTGTTCCTTATGCGATATAACTATTACCAACTTCTCTTCAGCTACCTTTTTTAGAAGTTGTACTATTAACTCTTCATTGTTTGGATCTAAAGCAGAAGTAGGTTCATCTAATAGTATTATAGATGCCTGCTTTGCCAAAGCCATTGCAATACCTATTCTTTGTCTTTCTCCACCTGAAATATTAGGTATTTCATTTATGATTGTGTCATATTGTTTTTCCGTGGACATGATTTTTTCATGCATATTAACCTGTTTACACCATTCCATGATCTCATGATATGACAATTTTTTATTTGCAATAAAAAAATTCTCATTAATACTTGTATTAAAGAGTATAATATCTTGAGGCACAAATGCAATTTTATCACGTAAAACATTTATTCCAATCTCATCTACATCATAATCTCCAATAGAAATCTTTCCAGACTGTGGAGTATATAAACCTATCATCAACTTAATCAAAGTACTTTTCCCTTCACCTGATTTGCCAACAATTCCAATATATCCTTTATTAGGCATATTAAAACTTATATCATCTAGTATAAACCATTTTAAATAACTTTATGATTCAATTACCGGATTATCCTGCTTTTGAGACTTGCGTTTCTTCTTTTCGGGAGCACGTTTATCTTTATTATCCGGACCGGCTGCTTTTGCGTTTACAACCTCATACACGATTTCGTTGATATCCTCTTTCTCAAGATCAATGGTATCCATTTTATATTTCCATTTATAGGGAACCGGTACTGCATTGATTTCTTCAAAGTATTTCAGGATCCGTTCCTTTAATTCTTCTTTGGAATCAACACGAATCCCTTTGAGCATCTGCCGGGTCATCTTGCTGAAGAAACCTTCTACCATATTCAGCCAGGAACCATGAGTAGGAGTAAAGACAAACTCAAACCTTCCTGGTACTGTATTTAAATATTCCTGGGTTTCCCGGGAAGTATGTGCAGAATGGTTATCTAATATGATCCGCACTTTGTCCCCTTTCGGATATTTCTCATCGATTATCCTGAGGAAATTTACAAAGTCACTGCTTTTGTGGGTATCGCTTATCAGGGGAATCGCCTCTCCTGTCAGCAGGTCGATTGCTGCAAGAAGTGAGACAGTTCCCAGACGTTTGTATTCATAATCACGCATGATCGTGGATACTTCCTCTGTATTTGGAACAGGAGGTCTGTCTTCTGATGTTGTTGAAATTGCCTGAATGCCGGGTTTTTCGTCATATGATAATGTATGAACGGCTTCCTCATCAGCAGAAAATGGAATCAGGCGGCCTTCTTCATCAAAACGAAGTTCAAGCTGTTTGTATATAACAAGGACATCATGCATCTTTTTATCAAAATCAAGGTCACGTTTTTCGCAGTAATACGTAATTTTATGAGGATTCAGCCGGGCTTCATTCAGGATTTTCCGGATGCTGCTTTCAGATGCTGTCGCCATGCGTGGATAGCCCTGTTCGACAGCCGCGGAATTAATATACCTGGTCAAACTGGTTGGATTCCATAATTCAGCAGATAATCCAAATGCAGTGGGCTTCTGGCAGGCAATATTAATCACCCATGCTTTGGAATCCTCAAAAATTTCGTGCCTGCGGCCACGCCCGGCAGCATCTGCAAGAGCGGACTTTACACCGGAATCAGCATATTTTTTCAGACACAGGCGAACGGTGGGAACGGTTGTATCAAGCTTTTCCGCAATCGCTTCATTTGACATTCCTGCTGACTTAAGGAGAAGAATTTTTGCTCTTCGATAAACTCTTGCTTCAATGGTCCCTTTGTTGACCAGGGATTCAAGGTAGCAGGTTTCTTCGTCTGTAAGATTAATGGGTGTTGCATTCTTAGGCATATGATTTTCCCCCTGATTTGATATATAAAGCAGTATATCACAAAAGGGAAATAACATAAAGCTTTTAAAAACGAGCTATACTAG
>JAXFDY010000045.1:0-6200 GCA_034172985.1 Lachnospiraceae bacterium | reverse complement strand
TTACTTCTTTCCTCCTCCAAATCAATTACGGAAAGACCATATTCTTCGCACAGTCTGTTTGTAATTGGTTGTATATATTTTGCCCAATCACCTTTTTCATAACGGTATTTTTTTCCGTCAATAAAGCTTACACTGTTCATTATTATATGAGAATGAATATGGTCTGTATTGTCGTGGACTACATACACCGCTTCATATCTATTACCAATATATTCTTTTACAAATTTTTCGGTAATCTCAAAGGCTACATCCGAATCGACCTCATCTTCCTTAAAAGATATTATAAAATGATATCCCTGCCTCTTATCTTCTTTTAAAAACTTCTTTTTGGTCAACTTCATCTGCTTGTATGCAAGTTCCGGCTGACAGTTAACTCCTCCTACTAGTCTGCCATTTTGTGTTTTTTCCGGGTTCATTATATAATCTAACGATACCTTCAAATGCTTTCCGTGATATGCATTTCCACAGTCCTTCATATTCAGAATTTTACTTACCGCCAAGTAAAACCACCACCTCATCAACAGCCTCTATTAGTTTTCTCATATAGGCAAATAAATGTCTCTTATCGCTTTCACTATAGTACCCGGAATTGTTATTATGAGTTATCTGATTTATATTGGTACCAATATGATTGACTTCATTTATGAGTTGTTTTAATTGGTTTCTAATCTCAGGATAGTCATCCGGTCTTTGACCAATAAGTCTTCTAAGATATGAAGATTCATCTATTCCCATACTATTGGCATTATCAGCCAGATTCTTAGCTTCCTCTGCAGATAATCTTAAGATTTTACTTATATTTCTTTTTCTCTTCTCCATACTGATTACCTTTTTCTTTCAGAGCTGCTGTAACTTTTTATCTTTTCCGCACATTCCGATGCAAACTTATCAATTGTTACATCAAAGTTATTTTCTTTATCATTAATCTTGGCAATAAAATCATGTGCAAGTTTTTCTGCAAATTCTTCTATTACTTTTGCATATTTGGTCTTATCAAAAAGTTCATCCAAAACTTTTTCTTCTGACTTCAATTTGTTATATCTGACAAGTTCATTCTCTGAACGAACCTCTTTTCCAGAAGAAATAAAATCTGCCTCATCATCTAATATCAGTTCGTAGTTCCACTCGCAGACGATATCAATGACATCATCCATACTGTATACTTCCCACTTAATGATATCATCTCCTTCAGCTAAATCGCCTCTATAAAGAACTCCCTTTTTTAAGCCCAACACATAGTCGTGTTCTCTCATATATTCAAGTAATATGTCTGCTTCTTTATTTGTTAAATTAAAGCCTGTATTATAATTCTCCTGATACTTAACAAATTCATCAGCTTTATTAAATATATGAATATCATTTCCTGAACGGTTTGTGATGATTACATCTTCTTTTTCCGTTGCCATCAGTACATCCTCCTTATCTGTTTTTTGTAAATCTTCTCAATTCTACGATGTCCCCGTAAGAGCTCATGGCTTCTGTTATTTTTAGTTCCCGGGGTGTACAACTCATGTTCACCCCGAGAAACATTACATTTTTCTATAGTTAACACTATTTTTTGTTAACTTCGTAACTGAGCCTGTAACCTTTCAACCATGTTTCTAAGCTTGATATTTTCTTCAAGCAGCTCTTTCTGATCCAGCAGTTGTATAATCAACTTCTGTTTTTCCTTTTTTAGTTTTGAGATTTCTTCACGAAGCTGTCTTTCACGGTCCATGCCTTCCTTAACAACAACCCTTTTCACCGCATCATTATCCCTCTTTCCAAGTGCTTTAAGACTTTCTATTCTCTCTCGAATTATATCCGTATGATATAGTGTGGTTCTTGACACTCCGGAAGCCTTGGCGACTGATACATAGGTTATTTTTTCGCCCTTTTCTTTTAATGCATCGATAGCGGCATTTGCCAGTCTTACACATTCTTCACTTCTTGCTTTTGTAGCCTCCTCTAATCCTTTTAGCTGATTATTCTTCATCTATCTGTTCCTCCAATTCTTTTACAAGCTTACTGAGATACATATGTTTTACATATTGTCTCTGCCATTCTCTTTCTCTGCCAAGCAGTTTCAATCTTCCCATTTCCAACTCCATAACCTCAAGTTCTTTCTTCAATACAGGATAAAATCTCGCTTCTGTAACATAATTAGGACAATTATAAAAGAAACATCCATCACCATCGGTGCAGTTACCTCGTCTGAAATCATACAGACAAACTCCATTAGGCAACGGATTATAACTCATTGTATCTGCAAGATTGTTCATCAGCCTTTCTACCTCATCCTCTGTTTTGCCTGCGAAATAGCTGTCCAGTTTTTCTCTGATTTCTAATGCCCTGATTCCTGCAAGTTTTGATTCCTTTCCCAATAGCATCTGTGTATAAATGTTTTGCACCTCTTCATTTTTCAGTGTCAGATAATGCGCAGTCATTTCAATTGATACATGAGCAAAATGTTTTTTGATATAAACTAATGGAACATTCTTTTTAATCAGGTTTTTAACAAAAGTTGCTCTAAACTGGTGTGATGCCAATGGATACAGTTCTCCATCTTCATCTCTTATATCATATTTCCTTATAAATCTCTTTAAGCGTCCTCCTGTCCAATCCATAGCCTTTAAGTGACGAATCGTTTCTCTTTTTATCAAAAACAATTCCTTAAATCCGCTGTCTTCTCTTAATCTTTCTGTGTACAATTCAAGATTTCTTATTGTCTTCTCTACCAGATCATTCACAAGAATCTTATGCTGTATAGCATCGCCCCTCTCTGTTTTACTAATCGTTACATTCATATAGGCTGTTCCGTCTGCTAAATGTTCCACGCATCCTTCTTTTAGAGACAGAACCTCATTTATCCTTAAGCCGGTCTGACTTTGTATTATGATACCTGCAACAGTAAGACCAAATGGTGCCTTATTTAATGCACAGTCAAGTATCTTATCAAATACGTTGTCAGGTATCGGCTCTGTCTTGTTTAACTGGTTACGTGTATTCCTTTTCCATAGCTCCCTTGCAGATATGGTTGCGAATACATCCTTTTCCGGAACATCCCATCCTCTCTCTCTTCCAAGTCTGAAAAGTTCCTCCATACAACTGGTGATGGTATATCCGGTTCTGACTGTGACCTTCTTTTCTTTTTTGAGATAATCTACAAATTCAAGCATATCTGCCTCTTCATAATTCTTTAATTCAAAAAAATTCTGCCTCTTCTCACAGAAATTGAAGAAAGTAGGAAAGCATCCATTAACATATCCTATAACACTTCTTGGTTTTACCTGTCCGAGCTTATAATAAGCATACTGTTTCATTAGTTTTCTGAAATTCTGGTTCGTAAACACCCTGAACCTTATCTTTTTGGCTCCCTTCTTAAACGTCACGTCCTGCATATAAGGTTCCATATCCCACTCATCATCCGTATACACTGAATTGCCAATTACTATTCTTTGATAATCAGTGTTTTCATCCGGCACGTGATACTCAAATGCTTGGTAATTAATTATCGCCATCTTTTATCTCCTCCAGTCTTTCTATGATTTCTCTCAATGCCTCTATTCCCGGAATTAAATGTGCTGCATAATGCTCTCCAAAAGTATTATTATCAAGGTCTGTCTCCAGTGCTTTTAAATGATTTTTGTGTACTTCAAGGTATTCTGGGGTTGTAATAAATCTTTTACAGGTAAGACATTTATGCTTTTTCAGTAAACGTTCACATATCTGCCCGTTTTTTACTGGTTTTGTACAGTATCCGTCACACATTTTTGCAGCCGTATCCATATTTCTACGAAACCACTCAAGTTCCTTTGAATCAGAAATAATGCTCTCGTCTACAGAGCGGATATTCCCGATAATACCGATTTTATGAAACATTCTGATTCTTTCCGAATCCTTGACATCCGCATAATACTTTGTTGTTGTAACCGCATTCGCATGTCCAAGCATTTGCTGTATTACAGACAGGTTTACTCCATTTGAAATCATATCTGTTGCCAGAGTTCTTCTAAACTGATGGGATGTGAGATGATATATTTCTCCATTTTCATCCCTTATTTCATGCTCCGTTGTGAATGCCCTTATCCATGCACCCATCACTCCTGGGCTTATTTTTGAAATTCCATAAGCAGTTTTCCTTATAAACAGATACTCGCTGATTTCTTCGTCAGTTTCAGAACGCATCTCCTCTGTATACTTCTGGATTTCCTTTACAGCTATTGCACACTCCTGTCTTACAGGAACCGGCTGTCTTTCTTTCCTGTTTTTAAAATCCATCCATCGCATGGTAAATCCATTAATCAGATGTTTCTCAACACAATCAGTTTTTAATGAACATAATTCTCCCATTCGCATTCCTGTAAATTTCAGTATAATAATGGCATTTTTCAAATAAACATTTTCCTCTTTTTTTACCTCATCATTTATCTGTGACATTACATAATCAGGGATATACTCAATCCTTACCTTCCTGTTTCTTTTCATCTGCTTATCATCCAAAAATAAATCCTTTTCCGGAAGAAGATGTCGGCAGTACAGCTGACCATATTTCAGTAAAGTTCTTGTTGCACCATAGAATCCCTGAATACTGGATGCACTATAAGTTTTTCCTTTCTCTGTAAGCATGGTATTAAGATAAGTCCTAAAATCTTCCATACTACGCTCTGTCAATTCTTTCAGCGTCTGGATTTTATAAATCACCATAAATGGATAAAAACACTTTTTGACTTCTCTGATACGTTTTACAAGCACATATAAATCCATATTGTCTGCACGATATTCGTGCCACACATATGATTTCATCAGTTCCAATAAATCTTTGCGTGATATTCCTGTAAAATCAAATACTATATTTCTGCCATAATTAAGACTGTTCTTGCTTTCTATCTTCATCGCCCAGATATCTCCCTGTGGCATATTACTCATTACCAGCACCTCCAGTCAAAATACTTTTTTCCCAGTATGACGCCAAACTTTCCTTCAGATACTTTCCTGATATATGAATGTACTTCTGAGAAGTCTCCACCTGTTCATGTCCGGCAATTATACGGATAATACTTATATCCATCCCTGATTCCGTTAGTTTTGAGATGAATGTGTGTCTCAAATCATGAAAATTAAGTTCTATGCCTGTATCTTCTGAAACTTTTTTAAAAACAGAATATAATGCATGATAAGTGAGTCTGTTACCTGTATATCCCGGTTTGTTTGCAACAAACAGATACTCATGTGCCGTCTCAATCATTGAGCGTTCTTCCATAATAAAATCATCTATCTCACTAATAACGGACATAGGCACATATAAATCTCTATATTTCCCCTTGGATTTAATGCCTTCAAGCACACAGATATCCTTATCTTGATCAGGATATGGTATCTGAGAAATTTTCAGGTCAAGAACTTCCTGTATTCTTGCACCGGTAAGATATAAAAACTTGAATATAAGTCTGTCTCTTCTTGTTGGAAGTTGCGAGAAAAATGTCACTGCATCATCTTCATCTATCAAATGAATTCTCCTCTTAGTCTCTTTTACTTTAAACACTGAACTCCTTACCTTATTACTTCTTCCAATGTGTGCCAGCATACCTCTTCTTGCTCCTGCAGCATTTACTTCCTCTACCAGCATTGGATTCACCGTGCCATAAGTGATGTTGTAAAACTTGTAAAAGCTTCTTAGCGTAGACAGCATCCGGTTTATTGACTTTGGTGTCAGTTCACTTTCTTTATATAACGCCAGAGTCCTTCCATTCCCTCTAAGATAATCCACATAATCAAGAACTGTATCTACCGTTGCTTCATCAGCTTTATACCCATATTCTTTTAAGAAATCGTAGTAAGTCTTCAGATCCCTTCCGTTAGCCTTAATCGTATTAAACGCTCTTCCTCGTCTCTTAAGATTCTTCAAATACAGATACACCGGCTCAACAATCTGCATCTCATCATCAAGCAGAACAACCTCCTTCCTTTCTTCTGTGTCAATAACTGCTAATTCCATTTTGTACCTCCTTCGAATTTAACGTAGTGAACAGTTACCTGTTGCTTTTAACACAGAAAACAAGCATGGTCTACCGGATATTGCTATTGTTAAAAATAACTCTTCCAAACCATGCTTAAATGATTACTCTTCTTATTCAATTGTCTGCTTCTTCCACTGTTTTTGCCTGAATTGTAACGGGTACATCTTCCTTAACGTACTGAACAAAATGAACTTAAGATAA
>JAXFDY010000200.1:0-3167 GCA_034172985.1 Lachnospiraceae bacterium | reverse complement strand
CCCGATGCACACAAAAGCAATCAGCATCAGATATTTCAATCCGAGTACTTTGTGCTTTTGAAGCGGAAGCATTTTCTCCATAAGCACATTCTTCGCACTTTCTTTTTCCCCATCAAAAGCAATCAACAATGCCCAGGTCGTTACAAAATAAATAATTGCCAGATTATGCATGTTCTGCATGGCACATATCCAGGCCATCACCACACAGACTGTAATCTCCGCCAGACATTTATATCTCAAAATGTAGTAATAATACAATACTAGTCCCTTCATCGCCTTTATCTCCTTTCGTTCTAAAACTCTTTCTTTTCGAATATTTTAACGGAGAAAAAACAGGAAGTCACAAAGAAAAGAAAGCACACTACAAGATATACCCATATCACTTCATCCCTCTTATATATGTCATATACGCTTTCCATCTGCCAAACAACTCTCATGATTTCCCTGAAAAGCCGGATGGGCAGAATGGTCAGAATAAAAGATGCCGCACTGATTGTCTTAATATTTTTCTGATTAAATAAGAAAATAGCCGGAAAAAAAATCCCTCCAAATAAAAGTGTCATACCAATACCAACCGCTACCAGATTCCTTTCACTCGGCAGCATTTGTATTCTGTCCATCTTGTAATTAACAAACAAAAAAAGACCTACTACAAGAATACAAAACAGAAATACCATAAAGTAGACAATGTATTTTGCAATTACAATATCCCTTCTTCTGACCGGCAGAATAATCTCACTTTTATAATCATCATAATTCGTCTGATCCAGAATATTCACAATTACAATAACCGGAAGAAAAACTAAGATGAAATACGCAAGCATAGGAACAAAACCTTCAATAGGTACCACAACGGATACAAAAATCAGCAAGGCAAGGAAAATAACGATATAACGCAGTTTAATTCCAAAGGATAATATATTTTTCTTCACCAATCCCTTCATACAATAACTCCCCTCGAAAACAATTTCATGATATCCTCCAGCACAGGGTTTTCCACTGATACCCTGCTGCCCATATCCTCAATCCCTGTCCGGTTCTTTACCAGCACCAGGTTCTGATAATCTCGATTCTGATACACAATCATCTGCTTTTTCGGAATCCTGTCAAAAATCTCCCCACTACACCTCACCAGACCATATTCATAGATCAGCTTCGTGATTTCCTCACAAAAAACGATTTTTCCTGCTTTAATAAACATCACATAATCTGCCACTTTTTCAAGATCGGTGGTAATATGACTGGACACAAGAATAGAATTTTCACCATTTTCCACATATTCCTGAAATAGCCCCAGTAGATCCTGTCGTTTTACAGGATCTAAAGAAGAAGTGGGTTCATCCAATATCAGCAGTCTGGGATGATGAGACATCCCTACTGCAATGGACAGCATTTTCTGCATTCCTTTAGAATAATCTTTAATTTTCTTCGAAACAGAAATCTGAAATTTCTCCAGTGTTTTTATAAAAAATTTCTCATCCCACTTTTTATATATATTTTTATATACACTTGATATCTCCTTTGCCGTTAACTGATTTGGCAGATAAATATCATCGAATACAACTCCGAGTTCCTCTTTGATATCCATATTCTCACCATCATAATCTTTTCCAAATATTTTCACAGAACAGAATGTTTTTTACTTCAGACCTAAAATTGTATTAAGCATCGTTGTCTTTCCAGCTCCATTTTCTCCGATTACACCTAGAATACTCCCCTTCGGAATCGAGAAACTAATATCTTCCACACTGAAATCACTGTTTTTATATCTAGTGCATAATGAAATCACTTCTAAATTATTATCCATCCGTATTACTCCTTATCTAACATTTTAAACAAATGACACTTCTCCTCAAACATCTGTACCAGTTCTTCCATCTCATACCCGTTGGAATAAGCCGACTCAATCAGATTCTTCATCTGTCTTTCGATTTCCTGCTGTTTTACCGCCTTTAATGCAGTCAACTCAGGTATTGCCACAAATGTACCTTTTCCTATCATCGAGGTTATAAAGCCTTCGCTTTGCAACAACTCATATGCCTTCTGTGTCGTAATCACACTGACCCCCAGAGACTTGGCAAATGTTCTCATGGGCGGTAACGATTCCCCTTCCTTTAACGTTCCATCCAGAATCTGCGTTTTAATCTGCAACGCAATCTGCTCATAGATGGAAACTTTTGATTGATAGTTTAGTATAATCTCCACATCTTTGATCCTATCTGTGTTTTTTTTACGTGTTTTTCTGTTCTTTCGTCATCAGTCGCATTACCTGCATTGTTATATAGAATAAGGTGTTTGGAACCTATGCAATAAATTCGTTTAAACTTCTAAGCTGGTCTTCACTTCCTGCATATGTATTGATTAACAGCCGCAAGTACGATTGCAGGAAAACAAGGTCGTCACAGCAGAAACTGCTGATAAGCAATATTTAAATGTTGCTGATACAATCGGACTAATCGGAACAGCTCTAGTAGAAGCCTCTCTGTCACTACCTCCGAACTGGGATAATCTTTCCAATTCCTTAAAATCAATCTCGATGTTTTTGCTCATATTTTTTTCCACACTACATATCCTCCTGTTATTAATTATTGATACCCTCAAACACCTTATTCTCGATTGTGCTTATTGCACATGTACATTATAAATTTTTCAAACCAGAATGTCAACATTAATTCATGTTTTTCAGAGATTCATATGAATTCATGTTTTTCAAAGATTCAAAATAAATTTTTTTATTCCGTTCAGAAGTTCATTTCCAAGTTTTCCCTTATTATTCACACGATGGTGTTATTCGCAACATTACCTACTCCTGCATACCTTCTTGTGTTATCCATTGTCAGCCTAGTGGAGCACATATAATTCTTTAATTCAACCACAAAATAACAATGTAGCTTCACATTGTAAAATAAAAGATCAATGAAGAAGTCGCATTTTCCTACTTTCAACGGGTACTACAGTCCCATAAAGGCAAATCCACTTCTAAACTCTAATAACAGCTTTGTTATTTATTGCACCAGAGCATCTTATAATCCCTCTGTCGGAAGAAGATAAGCACTGTCCCTACTGTAATTCCCTGATGGAGTATATAGCCGAAACATTCGTACGGGAAGAACTCCGGATCACACCCGCGAAGGTGGAACGAATTCATTATTACCAGGAAAAATGGC
>JAXFDY010000198.1:0-3496 GCA_034172985.1 Lachnospiraceae bacterium | reverse complement strand
AGACAAAAAAGGTACTCTGCTTGTCTTTGTTTCCACATTCGCTCCGTATCGTCAGGACACAGAAACAGCGTTTCGTGCACCATTCCGTATGGAGTAATGCAAGAAACGCTGTTTCTGCCATCTTCCTCTTCGGAAAGATGCTATCATCGTGCCACACTTCCCGCACATTTCCGGCACATTAATGACACTGTTTCATGCTTCAAACCGACAAGAATTGCCACAATGTCAGCCGTATTCTGCCATCAGGAAGATTGAAATGACAATTTATAACAAGCTTTCTATAAACGCGTTTTCGTTTTTACTTATGCAACCAACAAAATCTGCATATGATTCGCAATTCTTTGGAATTGCTAAGCCATATGAAGACATAAATCCAAGATAGCTATCTTTGTGCATCTTTTCTGAGACAAATTGATTATTCCGTCCATTAAATGGATATACGATGCCACCTTTTTGAGCCCTAAGTCTATACATGTATGCCATAACCTGATGAATGTCATCACGGTTTATGCCAAGACGATTATCGTCAGATGCAAGTTTTTTGTATTTCGCATCAAGTACAAAGTCTTTTTTCCAGAAATCAGGAAATCTCTTGCCACCATGTTCAAAAAGATAAATTGCTCCAGTTCCTAACTTGTTTTCTGGATGCTTGAAACCTACACCTTGCAAAATGGTATTTAAGTACTCTTCCCATAACCACGCTCCATCAAAGAGCATCCCATATATCCTATTATCATCCGCACCATATTTTATTTCTTCTTGTCGAAGTATTTGAATACATAGTTTTTGTAGATTTGCATATTCTGTATAGAAAGGATGAATACGAGGAGATAAATTCTCTTGAATGACCTTCATTCTTGCAGAGTGCCTATACGATGGAGTCTGAGCAACAATATCTTTAACACATCCTTCAACGGTCTTATCTGAAGAGAGAATGATTTCACCCTGTTGCGTTGTTCTTATATACTCAATAGTATGACGTATAAGTTCCGTAACAGAATTATCATAACTAAAATCCCTCGTGTTGTATGAAATAGTCCCTCTAAATGGTATATTTTCTCTAATGTGTCTGCTTACATCTATTGTACCGCGCACATCAGAATCGTTATGTTGAAATCTTCGATATTCTTTGTATATTCCCTGCTTCATCGCCCTTTTCAAAAAGGCCGGAAACATAAAGTGAAGAAAATCAAATATATTCTCTTCCGAAGAAGTGAAATCTAAATTGAAGATGTTATACGAAAAGACCTTTTGCAACATATAGTGCAAAAAGTAATCATTCTTATCGTCATCAAAACGTGAAAATATCTTCAATTGCTGGTTCTTCCGTCCGACAAATCCCATTATATTGCCAGACTTTAGTCTTACGGTATCTTCTTCCTCTGTATATATGTCAACCACAGTACTATCACCAATCCTATCATCAGATTCGTCTATACTTAGAGGGAAAACAAGTAATTGCTCGTTTTCTTCACAGAGACGCTTTATAGGTTTATTGGCAATATAAAGCAGGTCTGTCACATCATTTCTATGACAAACTTTTCCTGTATAGTTATTATCAGAAATAGTAATCATTAATCAGTTGCAACTATACGTGAATCATTTATCGCCTCAGAATAGATCTTCTTAAACTCTTCTACTTTAGCGTCTGCATTACTATAGCCACGGAGATATTCTTTTAATACAATCTCTATATGCATTTCCCACAATTTATCAAAGTTTCCATTGTAATTTTCGTCTTTTAATTTTAGAAAATAAGCTGGTCCTATCTGGTATGCAGAACCGAGCCCACGAGTATTTGAAATAGCATTATTAAGAGCTGTCATCACTCTTTTCGCCTTTTCGCATATATCAGAGTTGAGGTTTTCCTTGAGCATTTCCAAACGGTCTTTTGGTTTTATCTCCATCCATGCAAAACGTCTGCGAAGAGCGAAATCCATGCTTTCTACACTTTGGTCAATGTCGTTCATTGTTGCAAGAATATAGACATTCTCAGGAATAAAGAACCCATCTGAAAAAGTATCGTTTTTTTCAATTAAGTTCTGATACTGTGTTTTTATTTTGCCAGTAATTCCTCTATAACCAGGGTCAATGGCATAGAACAATTCACCAAAAATTTTTGAAATTTCTCCTCTGTTAATTTCATCAATTATAAAAATATACGGTTGTGAAATGTCACCATGCAAATCTATGATAGCTTGCAATATGCCCCTATAGTTTGTGTAGGGAATACTGACACCATTAACAATATTTATCATTTCTACATTGTTGGCTTTTCTTACATCAGTAATACCTTTGTTTATATAATAACTATGTAGTTTTCTAAGTCTTTCTTTATCTGCAGTCCTTTTATTGTCATTGTCTCCTTTTTTAAATGTTATCTCATCGTTCTCATAATATATCTTAAACGGAATGTTATCAGAACCATATGTGTAACAAGTTAATTCTTGATTAGGTTCAGAAAGGATTAAATCAACAAGTCTCTGGTAACAAGTATCAAAATCATAAGGACCCTCGTATGCTTTTTTGCAGAAGTATTTAAATACACCATCCTTTCTTTCAAATACAATGGTATCCTTTTTGTTTCTAATAGGCCTTAATCCTTCAACAAAATCCGTATAATCATAAGATGGATGAAACTGCACAAATGTTACACATTCATTATATATTCCATGTTCCTTATCACTCAGTTCTGATAAATCCGTTTTACCAAACAGCATAGAGCAGGCAATTTGTTTGGCAAGATAGGTTTTTCCTGTTCCTGGAGCACCTGTTAGAACAAGATTCTTGTTTGATTTTAGAAGATTTACGTATGATTCCATTTTATTTATTGATTCAAATTGGTTTTCTGATAGGTCCTTAAGATAATCTCTAACCTGCCATGCGTATGTACAAAGTTCGTATGGAGTATTATATTTGACATTAGATTTAAAATAGTCCATTAGCAAATAACTACTCTTGAACCAATTGCTTGAATCGAATTCTGGGACATTAGGTATTCCTGCATCATTTAAAAGGTTAAATGTCTCACGTAGATACCACTCTTGTACTATTGTGCACAAAATGTTAGGTTGCAATGATGCGATAAGCCGATTTGTTCCTGCTCTTCTATCAAGTTCAGTATGTTTTCTTATAAAAGATTTAATATCGTTGTAAACATTCCATAGGGGTTCATCTTGACTCTCTGCAATAGCCTTCAACATTGGAGATAGTTCATTCCAATGTTCTTTGATTCTCGCTTTTTCTTCATTTGTAAAATACCCCTGCTGCAGAGATGAAACACAATGGTCTCTTCCACGTTCAAAGAACTCGTAGAACAAATCCTTATCCCAATCCTGCCAGTTCTCATAGGATTTTGCACTTTCTATAAATTGAGGTACAAGTTCACAATAGCTGTCATGCCATTCCTTGCTTATCGTAATTCTGCTAATAATATCTTTTAATTCCATATTTAATCATGTCTTTATTATGGTCTATTCAACACAGGTTTTGTTTT
>JAXFDY010000194.1:0-10483 GCA_034172985.1 Lachnospiraceae bacterium | reverse complement strand
TCGACAGATGCCATATTATCATCTTTATGATGACTTTGTTGAACAACAAGTCAAGGCAGGTTTCAAGCGAGAAAAATATAAGGATTATCAGAAATACTCCATTGGCTTTCTTACTCGCGGATGTGTGCGCCATTGCCCTTTTTGTATCAACAAACTGGAGAACAAAGTTTGCAGATATTCAAAACTTGAATGGTTTCTTGATAACGAACGTGACGAGCGAGGTCACTTAGTACGCCCATACATTTACCTATGGGATGATAACTTCCTTGCCGCAGACAGAACCGTTTGGGAGCCACTTCTTCAAGAACTTATAGACACAAAACGCCCATTCCAGTTCCGCCAAGGATTGGATGAACGCATGTTAGCAGAAAGTCCTGACGGAGAACTAATGGCTCAGATGCTTGCAAAATCAAAGTATCATGGAGATTTCATTTTTGCTTTTGACAACTGGAAAGATCGAGAATTGATAGAACGTGCCCTAAAAATATGGAAGCTACACAATCCTAAGAAAGGGACCAAGTTCTATTTATTCTGCGGATTTAGACTCACAGAGCATAGTCACGAGAGATTCTACAAGGATATTTGGGAATTGTTTCATCGCATCAAGTTACTAATGTCCTATGGTTGTGTCGGCTATGTGATGAGACATGAAGATTATAAGAAATATGAGATTTCAAATCTATACATCCAGATAGCCCGTTGGTGTAACCAACAGCAATTCTACAAAAAGATGTCTTTCTGGGAATTTGCTTACAGGAATCAATCATATTGGGAAGAACATACACTCAATGTGACAGAACGCCCTCAGTTAAAGTCATTCGAAGAGTTTGAAGACGACTTGAACAATGGATATTATGGTGATGGTAAAGGACAAATAAAAATGTGCTTACCATTACAATCTGTAATGAGGACATTAGACAAATTCCCAGAACATCGAGAAGAACTTTTGGAAATGTTCAACTATAAAATGGTAAACTTAATAAACCCTCAGCTATGGGAGGAATAAAAATATGGTAACATCACGATTAAAAGAAGTATTTCTTCATCTAAGTCAGCATTCTGTTGATTCAGTTCAGAATGGTAAGGCCTTTACCAACTGGGATGAATATATGCACGTTGACCGTTGTATAGAATTCAAGCTAAAGGAGAAAATGGACGAAATAGACAATGCGGGAGGCGGCATTGTCCTCTTGGTTGGAAGTGCAGGTGATGGAAAGTCTCACCTCATCAGCCGTATTAAACAGGCGTCTAATTGGGGCGATTGGAGTTTCTATAATGATGCTACCGCAAGTAGTTCCCCAAAGAAGACTGCAATAGACACACTGAAAGAAGCTCTTGTTGAATACAAAGACAATAATCTATACAAAACCAACAAGAAGCTCGTTCTTGCCATAAATCTCGGTAAACTTAATGCTCTCATTGACGATGAGGAATTTAAGAAGGATTATGAAGAGATTGTCAGCTCAACTTTGCCTATCTTTGACGATGATGACACAACTCCACCAATAAATACAGAAAGACTAAAGGTCATCATGTTTCCCAACGAACAGGTGTTTGAATTTTTTGCTGATAGTCCATCAGATTATCCTGTGGCATCTGATTTCTTATCAAAGATTATGGAGAAGGTTGTTGCTGAGACCATCGACAATCCTTTTTATACAGCCTATATAGCCGACATAGCTAGTGGAGTAAGCTCCAAAGACCCCATTATACTGAACTACGAACTGCTTCGTATTCCTGACGTACAAAATACAATTGTACAAACAATAATTGAAGCTATAGTAAGATACAAACTTATCATTACACCGAGAGAGTTTCTGGATTTTCTCTATTCGATTATCGTTTATCCTCATTATGATGAGTATAAGGAGAAGAAGGAGTTTTTCGAGGCATTACTTCCGTCTCTTCTTTACTGTGGTAGAGTGAATATAATTCAAAAGGCAATTAGCAAGCTTGATCCACTTAAGCAAAGCTGCACAGAACACGACAAACAGCTTTCTGTTTTGTTTACATCATATTCAATACCTTCTACATATTTGACTAAACATCAAACGTCTGAACTCCCTACTGAATTGCTAAAACGTACAAATGAGTTTTATGCAAATAATGGTAGGGATATTGAAAGGACAACAAAGTTCGTATTTAGATTAAAACATCTCCTTTATTACCATACAGAAAGTGATGTCTATAAATCATACCTTGCGTTACTCAAAGGCATCTTCAACAAGGATGTCCACAAAATGCAAGAGATTTACGATGTTGTAGCAAAAGCAATCCCTCGTCATTATGGCTCTTATTACGAGAAGAGTAATATGGTTCCGTTGAACATACAAGGTGGTCGATATAGATTATTCAGTAGTTTACAGCTTAAGCCAGAACCCATAAAATCATATCATTCTGATTCATATATGAACGAGTTCCTCATGAGATTTGATATGTCATGGAAATTTCCTGATGAGCCGGTATCTTTAAGAATGGATTTCCAACTATATTCATATCTTTACGAATTGAACAGAGGAAAACTTGCCTTATCCTATGAGAACGAAAAAGACTTGACTTTCAGTAGATTCGTACGAAGGCTTGTCGAAAAATGCAACTGTGAACAAGAAATCACTGTGGTAAGGTCAGATACAGGCGTATTAGAATTAAGTGAATCATCATTTGGAAATATTCAGCTACAATGAAAATCGACATAGAAGCATATTACGAGCATTATCACCAAAGTGGTAAGTTCATAGATAATTGGCAGGAAGGAATAAAGTTACTCCCATTTAATTCTAATCCTGCTTCGGCATACGATAAAAAGTGTGGTTTACATGGTACTACAGGCGAGTTCTTCCGCCTGTGGGATAATGATGGGACAAAGCCTATTGAGGATTTTGAAAAGTCAGCCGTAGAACCAGTCAAGGAATATTTAACTAATCAAAAACAGATGCCTAGCGTACAAATACCAGAATTTGTTCGTATGATGCGCGACATCATGTTTATAAATGGCAATCTGAACATAACGGACTCTGCATTTCTGAAATATCTCCCATTAGTCCCAAATGATGAGCGAATTTCCACAAAGGATAGAAAAAAGTATAATGATGGGCAAAGAAAGCTTGCTAATTATCTGTACTCTATGCTTTCTGATGAATTGCAGGATTTTGGTCATTCTGAAAAGCCGAACTTGTTTTCAAAAATCCTTCAGGAGGCTTTGTCTCCATTTGGCGGAACATCTGACAACACGAAAGAACGTGATTACTTCGTTCTTCCTTATATCAAAAAATCGTTTGAAAAAGATCTCAATTGGATGCTTGGACAAGAAGAGTCCGTAAAGGTAAAATACCTTCATCTACTTTTTCATTTCTATGTATGTTATGCTGTAACACAGGCAATAGTAAGAATTACAGCCAAAGACAAGCAAAATGAAGATGCACCTGCTCCTTTCTACTTCATATTGAATTCCGAACGCGCATCTGTAAACCATGATGCTGTTATTAGAGGATGGTCATACCAAATACCGAAGTCTTCTCTTGACAAATTATACGGGAAGTCACAAGCACTCGACATTCTTAATAGCGTATTGGGTGGCAATATTGGTTTTTACAACAATATACACGAGAAGTTGAATGAAACGGACTTTGAAGATAACCGTGAGTTGTGTAATAAACTTCTATCAAAATACCAAGAAGAGAAAAGAGAGGTATTCAATAGACGAACAAGTGAAAGTGGGTCAATTGAAGAAATAGAAATTGATGTGCATTCTTATGGTGAGTTCGTTTCTACTCTTGAACACCTATGCACAGGCCTTCAATCTCCGAGTTACATATCTCGAATGAGGAAGAAGGTAATAGACTTATTAAGCGTAAGATTCTTGCAAAGCAGAAGAGGTAATTATGTTCTCGTTCTTGATAATGAAATGCTGACATTCCTTGTGGCATTATTCACAAAGAGCAAGAAGACGAAGTTGGAAGATCTATATAAACTATTCAATAGCTATGGTATATACTTCAACAGAGGTAGTCGTTTAGCTATTGAAGAGTATTTATTGAAGTTAAACCTTTTAGACAGGAAGAGTGATTCCGGTGAAGCGCAATATGTTACAGTCATTTTATAATTACATAGTTAATGAACTTCTGATTGGTTATTTCAAAAAATATCCAATGCAGAAGGGAAACCGATACTTCATGGTTGTAGAGAACGAGAAGCATCGGAATATGTTAATACAGGCATTGAATGGTGTATGTGATAAGATTACCATTTCTGGAATCTATCAAGGCAATAACTCTTCGGTAATAGAGGAGTCTTATGACACGCTTGTAATCAAACCTTCAACAGATTCGTCTTCAATTATCATCGGATATGATAAAACCTCAACAGAAGACTATCTTACAACAATCAGAAATTCTGTAGGAGTAACAGGTGGAAAATACGAGGACTTCGGTGTTATCTATATTCTTTCAGATAGCATATTGTCATCTATCATAACAGCATGTCAAGATTTACAGGCAATAGGTGGTCCTTTACATTCAAGTTATATTATACGTGATATACATGAGAAAGCAGAGGGTATTATCTCAAAGGATCTTGAACGTAAATATCTGGACAAACATATTAACAAGATTTCCCAGTACATTGCAGATGGAACCTGTAACCTCTTTGACTTTGCTAATGTACTCAGCGTATTGGCAGATCAAACATTGAAGGGACATTACAATGACTTAGATTTCTTTAACGACAAGGCTGTATATAATGGCACATTCAAACCCTCTGATAATGATATAGAAATTCGTATTGAAAAGAACCACGAAATATACAGGAAGATTAGTGACATCATGAATGAAGATGATGACACGAATAAATTCAAGCTATTACAGAGATTCCTTGACGAAAAGCTATCCAAGAAGGTTATAGCTAATGCTGATACTTGGAGAAACATTGATTTCCAAGAATTTCTTGACAGCATAGAAAGAAAAGCTGCCACAGCAAACTTGGAACTTTTGGACATAGAATTTCCATCTGAGGGATTAATGACTTCAATGGTCGCATTTACCAAAGGAAATAAAAAGAAGAAGTCAACCTCTTATGTAATAATCTGTGACCAGACAGAATCTGTAGTACAACAAGTTAAGCTAACCTTCAATAAAGAAATTAAGAAGGTAACCTCTGATGTTTGTCAAACACAAGGGCAGGTGCTAAAAGTAACTGTTGGAGATGCACTTATCAAGCAATCAATAGGATTAAATGACAATCATCATGATTTCTTTATGATGAAGCTGCCTTGCAACAAGAGTTTTTTCAAAGACATCAAAGACTGTTTTTCTATAAACAAAAAGGGAGAAATTGTTGTTGTCGTTCCAAATGATTCAGATGTTTTGACATTTGGTAATGGTGAAGAACTATTATCTATTCCACTTGATAATATTGTAGTTTGGACAGATAATGCAAAATTGGAAGTTCCTGTTGTTGCAGATGATGAGAATGATCATATCGATTTCTTTGTTGACTTTGGCAACAAGAAGGTTAAGTTTGTGCTTAAACTGAATATTGCAAAACCTATTCCACCAGCTAGACCTGGAACAATAGAAGAAGGGACATATGAAGGAGGAGAGGTTATTGTTGATGGTAACCCTCGTCCGGTTTACTCTTATTGGAAGAAGTATTTGGATTGGGAGGAAGTATTTATTAAAAAAGGTTGCTCCCACATAAACTACACATATAATGGGTTAACTGGCGAATATGAACCTGAATACGAGATTCTTGAACTACCTATTAGCGTACAAAACACATTAAAACAGATATTTGAGTACTATAACAACCACAATACCATTCCATCTCTTTGTAAGATGAATGATGAAATACGTGTTTTGTATAAAAACTACTGGAATGCTGTTCTATCATCAATTAATAGCATCCCAAATAGTAGATGCTTACTCAAAGAAGAGTACTATATTACAAAGTTAGGAATAGTAACTTCATGGGAAAGGTTGTATTTGTCGCCATTCCATCCCTTGATTGTCGCATACGCTCTTGAATACGACAATCAATACGATGAAAAGGAGATATCTACATTTGCAAATAAACTACTTTCACCATTCTATCTCATCCCTTATATCTACTTCAATGACTCACCAAAACGTCCTTATACAGATAAGGAAATTGGGGAGATTCGTAACTGGCTAAGCTATGAAAATATAGGTAGCAAGCCCCAAGAACGAACGAATGATATTACCACAAAAATGGTTTGGTCAAGGATGGAGTATTTCATAAAGCATTTCAGGTATCTTTTTCAGGATAAGGATTGTCCAATCATTATTAGTACCATTGGTATTGCTGATGATACTAATGTCATAAAGGGTGTAATAGAATTCATAAGAAAACAGTTTTCTGTTGGTGTCCAAAAGATTGAACTCCATGAGTACGTTAACAATCTTATGGAAGAAACTTTCTTTGAGAAACTAAATCGTCTTGATTCTATTGATGCAATTACACGTGAACTTGAATCCTTGAATCTAAAATTAGAATCAAAGGGCGAATATACAAGTCAGGAAATAATACACCAGCTATTTACTCGTGTATCTTTCTATAAGCACGCATTAAGTCCCACTAATGGTCAGATAGGGTATTCTCATATTGCATTTTATCAGATGGACACTGGTGAAGATGTTATTCGTCAAGCAACAAAAGAGCTGCGTTCTGAACTTTCTTTTAATGGGTTAATATCCATTCCTTCAACAGTAAGTAAATCTGGTTCATACATTATTGGCTACGGAACTGCAGGTCAGAAAGTTCCTACAGGATTTATATATCCCATGAGCAATGCACTAAATACATTGTATGCAAACGAACAACAGGAAGGCAGTAATCTGTTTAGTGTTGATGCTTGTGTTGCTAAGAGATACAAATTCAATAAGTCTGATTTGCTCCAATCAATTTATGATAATGCAAACTGGGTAACATTCATTAATCCAGAGGTTGACATAAATTTCTTCTACAAACAAAATCTATATATTGTCCACTACACTGACCAATATTCCATCAATGCAAAGTATGATAGCATCACGGTGACAAAGCATGTTGACCAATATGAGAATATGTTGCGTAAATCGTATGAGAAGTATGCCTTATCGGAAGAACGATTCCAGCATTTCAACGAAACGATGATGGATTACTTCAACTGCCTTAATGGTAGTTGGATGCTTGAGATTGTCAAGAAAAGCGAGGATCAGATACGTGAAAAGATGAGTATCGTAGCAGCAAGCATTGCTATGTTGCGATTCATGAACCGTAATAAAAATGTGCATTGGATTCCTGTCTCGTTGGAAGAGATCCTGCGTGTTACAGGTTCAATAGGATTACCACAGGATTACATCTTCTCAAAGAAAAGTTTGGGTGCTAAGGGTGCCATGTCTGATGACTTGCTCATGATAGGTCTTGATACAACAAACGAGAACGATATTAAGTTGTATCTCTATCCCATTGAAGTCAAATTCTCAAAAAACAGCTCAATGGCGGACAAGGCAGGTAAGCAGGTTAGTCAGACCTTCAGCCAGCTGAAGGAACATTTATTTGGAGAGGCTAACTTTACCAAGAACATTTACCGTACATTCTTTGCATCTCAATTTCTAACGAATGCAGAGAAACTGAATGCGAATAATCTGTTGTCAGACGAAGAGTATCAAGAAATCGAGAAGTCCCGTTTTGAATTGCTGAATCTGAAATACACGTTGAAGGAGAAGCTGCCTGTCAAAGAAATGGGTAGTGCTGCTATCGTCTCATTCTTTAGTCATGCGACACATAGTCTTTCTACCTCTCTCGTAGATAATGTGCCTATTTGTGAGGTTCATTTCTCAGAACAGGAATGCTTCCAGTTTGTTGCTGAACCAGAGAATAATCACATGAAGTTTCTGGAAACGGATTTAATTATGATTGATTCTGATACGCTGAATGCAATTGACAATCCTATCTCTTTTGCTCTAGCTGAAGACGCAGAATCTCCAATTGAACTAACTGAGATTGAGGATGAAGAGGTGACTGATGATAGTAAAGCTAAGTCGTCAACCGTAACTAACGAAATTGAAAGTAAGGACAATTCGTCAATCTCAATTGGCGAAAGTGGAAGTGCAACGATTACCGAGCAATACTCGAATGTTACGCAAAAAGACGAATCTGCAGAACCTGTGATTCAAGAAAATACTTCTCATAGTATTAAGATTATGATTGGTCATACACAATCAGGTCATCGTGAGGTAGTATTCGAACCGAATAACACAAAGATGGTGTCGCATCCTAACATGGGTGTTATCGGTACGATGGGTACAGGTAAGACCCAGTTCGCGCGGTCGATGATTGCTCAGTTCGCAAAAGAGGGTGTGAACAACGTTGGTGGTAAACCTGTGGGAATGCTCGTGTTTGACTATAAGGGAGACTACAAGGACAAGGAGTTCCTGGATGCTGTTGGTGGCACTTGCTACAAGTTTAACTATCCATTCAATCCGCTGAAGTTGGTTGTTAATGATGAGGTTGAAGGCATGAATCTTCCTGCCATTACTGCAGACAGAATTGCCGATTCATTTGCCAAAGCATACGGATTAGGTTTGAAACAGCAAAGCAATATCAAACAGGTTATCATAGACACCTATAAGGATGCTGGCATAACAAAAGATCCAAATTCATGGAATAATCCTGTGCCAACAATAGAGCAGGTAATCGAGAAGTATTTCGAGACATACGATGCCAACGACAAGGCATTTGCTCTATTTGATAAGTTGCGTGATTACACCATTTTCACTACAGATAACAGCAATTGCGTTTCACTCTTCGAATGGCTCAATAGCGTTCGAGTCATCGACCTGACACTCTACCCGGATGATACAAAGAAAGTCATCGTATCGTTGATACTTGACCTCTTCTATGCAGAGATGCGTCAGTTGGGTGGCAGTAAGCAGGAAAATGGATTCCGTGAACTGCGTGCTATGATTATGGTGGATGAAGCTCACCAGTTTCTAAAGAAAGACTTCAACTCGTTCCGTAGTATCATCAGCGAAGGGCGTATGTTCGGTGTGGGTATGATTCTTTCGACTCAGAATGTGAGCGATTTCAAGACTTCAAAGGAAGACTATTCACAATTCATCCTTAGTTGGATTATACACCATGTTAATTCTATTAGCAAGGCTGAGATTGCGAACATTTTTGGAGCCAGTGATCCGAATGGAGAGCGTTATATGGATTTCATCAATAAAGCTAAACTTTTCGAAAGTGTTTGCAAGATAGGTTCACGAGTTGATGGTATCCGTGATTTACCATTCTTTGAGTTAATCAAATCAGATAATAGATTCAAGAAGTAACAACATATTTGTAATCTTCAAACACTACTATGCGGAATTATCTATCCCAAATCAACGATCTCACATCCTTTATGCAAACAGAGGTATATGCTTTATTGGACGAAACAACTAAGGCTGCAATTGTCCAAAAAAAGGTTGAGCTGTGCGGCAATTATTTTTTGGAGATAGCCAGAAACTTGAACCGCAACAAATATAGAGGATGCTATGCGCCTCACAAGGCTGTGATGATTATGGCTGTTATGGAATTGATAAAGTCAGAACATATTACCTCGAATGTCATCTTGTTAGACACGGAATTAAAGGGAAAGTTCAAAGAAATATGGCATAGGGTTGTTCCTGATGGAAGTCCTTTCAAATGTGAATACCGCAATCCATTTACGTATATGGATAGTGAGCCGTTTTGGGATTTGTCTATAGACAAGGACAAGGCTTTCATCTCATGGGAGGCCTTTTATGCGTTCTCGCATGATGAATCTCGCTTAGCAATTAGGGACTATTTGATTAGTTCCATTCATGAAGATACAATCAGCAAAGAATACCGTAATGGACATCATGATATCAATTGGATGGTGGCAGAAGACATGATTGCTTTAGCTCCTGTTTTAGGTTTCGTTATCGCTATATAACGTAAAGTTCTATAGAAAATGGTCATAGCAAAGCTATAGTATAGTCACCTGCGTACAGCAGATCACGAATATGTGAAACTCGTCTCACTTATTTCAGACTGTTGAGGACGCAAAAGAAAAGGCTGCGATTGCCGTCTATACAGAACCACTTGATCCAGAAACAGCGAAACGTTACATGAAATATATCCCTGCTTGGGCGTAATTTAATTTGCTGGTAATTTGCTGGTAATTTGCCAAGCTACATATAAAGACAAATAATTATGACTGAATTTGAACTACAACAATACCTCCTCCGCGAGTATCCACAAGAGAATGCTCACTGCGAATGGAAGGAATTTAAGAATCTGAAGAACTCGTTTCTGACCAATATATAATGATAAGTGTATGAAACAACTTGATATACGCCAACTGATAGGCGAAACAACAGAATATGATAAGAAGCAGGCTCTGGAGGTGAAGAAGCCAAAGAGCTGGTGCAAAAGTGTGAGTGCCTTTGCAAATGGCATTGGCGGTAAACTTGTGTGG
>JAXFDY010000171.1:0-2090 GCA_034172985.1 Lachnospiraceae bacterium | reverse complement strand
AAGGGCGTGTATGTGCCCTACCTGCTGGACCAGTATTTTGACACGGAGGCCAAGGCCTTTTATTGAGAACGATCCACTGTGAAGAAGTAGGAGGAACAGACAATGTTGATGCAGGAAGAGAGAGAACTGGTCGTTGAATACGGCAAAAAAATGAGTGCCGCCCGGCTGAGCACCGGCACCAGCGGCAATATCAGCATCTATAACGCGGAAAAGGGACTGATGGCCATCAGTCCCTCCGGGCTTGATTATTTTTCCACCCGGCCCGAGGATGTGGTCATTACGGACCTGGATGCCAACATCGTGGACGGCGATAAAAAGCCCTCCAGCGAATGGGGCCTCCACACCACCTTTTACCGGCATAAGCCCCACGCCCGGGCGGTGGTCCACACCCACTCCATGTACTGCACCACCTTCGCCGTGCTGGGCCAGCCCATCCGTGCCGTCCACTATGTCATCGGCGACGCCGGCGTGCCCGAGGTGCCCTGCGCACCCTACCGCACCTTCGGTACCCTGGAGCTGGCGGAGGCGGCCATTGAGGTGTGCGGCAAGAGCGACGCCGTGCTGCTGGGGAACCACGGCCTCGTGACCTGCGGCAAGGACATTAAGAGCGCCTACGGCCTGGCCTGCAACATGGAGTACATCGCGGAGCTCCAGTACCGGGCCATGTGCATCGGCACGCCCAATGTCCTCTCCGATGAGCAGATGGCGGAGGTCATGGAGCGCTTCAAGACCTACGGCCAGCCCGGCAGCAAAAAGACCGGCTATTGAGCAGCGCGCGAAAACGCCCCGCGGCGGTCAGCCGCGGGGCGTTTTTTACTTCTTGCGCCAGGTGAGCATCCGGACAATGGAGGTGACCATGGAGGCGCCCACGGCGATGGCGCCGGCGGTGGCGGCGGTCCGCAGGCCCACCTGGGAGAACATGGGGAAGTTTTGGTTGATGAGGTAGTCCATGGTGTAGTACAGTCCGCCGCCGGGCACCAGGGGGATGATGCCGATGACCAGGAAAATGGTGGCGGGCGCCTTCAGCAGCCGGGCCAGCAGCTCCGCCAGGGCGGAGACCACAAGGGTGGCCACGAAGCACCGCACCGCGTCGGACCCCAGGGGCTCCGCCAGCAGGTACACGCCCCAGGAGACAGCGCCGATGGCGCTGCACAGGAAGATGAACAGGGGCTTTCGCACCTGGAAAATAAAGCAGAAGCTCACGCAGCCCAAAAAGGCATACAGGCAGGGCAAAAACCGCATTTCAAGCCACCCCCAAAAGCAATCTGGCCAGGCCCACGGGAATGGCGATGCCCAGGGCCAGGGCCATGGAAATGATGAGCACCTCGGCGAATTTGGTCAGCGCCGTCAAAAAATCACCGGCCAGCACGTCCCGCACCACATTGGTGATGGCGATGCCGGGCACCAGCAGCATGATGGCGCCGATGACGATCTTGTCCATCTGCACCGGAACGCCCAGATAGACCAGGGCCAAAGGCGGCAGCACCATGGCCATGCTGGCGCAGACGTAGGTGAAGAAAATGTTGGTGTTCATGCGGCTGAGGGAGCCGGTGGCGGCCTTGACGGCAATGCCGCAGGCGAAGGCGAAGCAGGCGTCAAAGAGCCTTCCGCCCCAGAACAGCGTGAAAAACACCGCCACGAAGCCGTGGGCCAGATAGCCGCTCCACTGGGGATAGCCGGAGGCCTGGGCGATGGAGCGGAGCCGTTCCATGGCCTCGGCGGGGGCGGGAGTCTCCCGGCACACCTGGCGGCAGAGGCTGTTGAGCTTTTCCAGCTTGTCCAGGTTGATGAAGGAGGTGCGGATGCGGATGGCCTTCGTGTAGTTGTGGCCGTCCTCGAGAATATTCAAAATGACACTGGCGGGAATGGCGAATACCTCCGTGTCCTGGTAGCCGTAGGCGTCCATTAAGTGGTTGATGGAATCCTCCACCCGGTAGATCTCCGCGCCGTTCTGAATGAGCTGGCGGCCCATCTCGCAGCAGAAATTCAAAAATTCTTCCGTGTTTTTCAGCTTCATGGCGGTTACGCTCCTTGTGATGTCGCCGCCCGGGAAGGCGCGGCACGCTGACTATTATACTGTGCCATGCGAA
>JAXFDY010000155.1:0-29027 GCA_034172985.1 Lachnospiraceae bacterium | reverse complement strand
TATATCATATTATTATAGAATAAGAAACATCAAATTATAGGGAGTACCCAGTCGGTACCCAGAGACAGATAGTGTGCATTTCCTCCTTGATTTTACTGGGTTTTTAAAGGTCTCTGTAGTTCGAGTCCCGTCTCGCGCTCTATGAAAGAGATATTAAAAAATAAAGGTCTTTTTTTAGTGAAAAATAATAAAAATCATGGAAAAAATTATATATATATGGTATAATGAAACAAATATGGCGTGATAGGCTTAATTGAATTACGAAAAAAGGGAAATGGTGTGAAAGTTATGGAATTTAAAAAGACACATGAATTGCATAAGGTAGAACGGATAGAAGATTCCATACCTGAAAGCGGCCATGACAGGATAACCGGTTTTTATGACAGAACATGTTCCAAAAAAATGATAGAAACATATATACAGGAGAATGTAAAAGAAAATGCTGCTATATATATGATGGATATCGATGGTTTCCATAATGTTCAGGAAAATCAGGGAATGCTGTTTGGAGATGAAGTCATTAAAGAAATTGCGGAGATTCTTAAGGAAGTATTTCAGGAGAACTGTGTATTAGGAAGAGTCGGCGAAGATAAGTTCGTCGTGTGCGATTGCCAGTATGATACAGTGGAAGAGGTAGAGGAGAAGGCAAAAATAATATGCAGAAAAGTACATTCTGTGTATATTGGCGAGAATCAGGATTATAATCTTTCTGTTAGTATCGGAATCGCATTGTATCCGGAACAGTCCAATGTTTTGGAGGATATTCTTGCGTTTGCGGATCAGACTCTGACGAGTGTAAAGCAGAACGGAAAAGACGGCTATGACATATATAGTTCTTTCATCGGACAACAGAATCTGGAAGGAAGAATTCTGGAAGGAAAATTTTCAGCAATACATACCTATGCTCAGGATAACATTGCGGAGGGTCTGGATTCTTTTGGATATGAATTGATTGATCTGGCATTGCGCCTGATGGAAGATACAAGGCATGAGCGGAGTGCCATCAAACTGCTGATGCGGAAAATAGCCATGCATTATGATATGGATGCCATATCTATTAAAGTAGTGGTTGATAAGCCGAAAACACTTCGTTACGAGTATGAATATTTGAAAAATATGACATTTCCTCCGAGAGTAGATTTTGAATGGCAATATACCGACAGTGGATGGGAGACCATTCTGAACTCTGGTGACAACAGGGGATATCTCTATTATAGGAGTCAAAATCTTCCGTTTGAGATACCGGAGTTAGAGAATGACATCTATCCGTTTTCGACATTTTACGAGATACCGATGCTTCATGGTGGAAAATTTATTGGCTGTTTGGAGTATATTTATTTTGATCAGGAAAAACACTTTACAGAATCAGAAAAAAATACGTTAAAGATGTTTTCTAAGGTTATTTCTGCATATCTGTTAAATATCAAAAATAATCAGTATACCACACAGAAAATTGAACAGCTTAGTGATCATGATGCTTTGACAGGGCTGATGAAATATGATGTTTTCTGCAAGAAATTAAAACAGCAGGTTAGGAAAGGATTCCAGGACAGATATATTGTGATTATGTATAGTGATTTAAAACATTTCAAGTATATCAATGAGACTTACGGTTATGATGTGGGAAACAGGCTGTTGCGTCAGTTTTGTGTCAGAACCACAAGGGATGTCAAAGGATTGATTGGTGCGGCCAGGGTATATTCTGACAATATCGTTATGGCAGCCGAGTATCCTTGCAGGATTACTGATGAGCAGATTTACCAGGAAGTTGTGAAGCAGAATCAGATCTTAAATCATGAGCTTCAGGAAACCTTTATGGATAATAACATTAATATTTGTACCGGTATTTTTGTCATTAAAAATCCTAAAGTGGATGTGGAAATCGCAGTCTCAAATGCAAATATGGCAAGAAAAGAAGCCAAAAAGCAGGAACGGAATACAGTTGTACTGTTTGATAATGAGATGATGGAATCTGTAGTTCGTCAGATGCAGCTGAATGCGGAACTGCCGGAAGCCATTAGGAATCATGAGATCAAGGTATATTATCAGCCGAAGATAGAGAGTGGCACAGGAAAAATCGTGGGTGGAGAGGCTCTTGTGCGATGGCAGAAGGAAGATGGCACTTTCGTTTATCCGGATCAGTTTATTCCGGGATTTGAAGAAAATGGCATGATTGTCGAGATTGATTATTATGTTTATGAGACTGTGTTCCGTCAGATTAAAGAGCGTCTGGATCAGAATTTACCTGTTGTGCCGATTTCGATGAATATTTCCAGAGTTCATTTGAATGATGATGAGTTTTTTCCATATATTCAGTATCTCTTTAACAAGTATCAGGTTTCAGCCGAATATATCGAGTTTGAATTGACAGAGAGCATTTATATCGAAAATCTGGATCGGGCACTTGGATTGATTCGTGATTTGAGAAAAATGGGAATCAAGATTTCCATGGACGATTTTGGATCGGGATATTCATCCTTGAATGTATTGAATAATCTTCCGATTGATATTTTGAAATTGGACAAGATTTTTCTGGATGGAACTCATTTGACCGTAAATCAGCAGATTATTATATCATGTGTAGTGGAGATGGCGGCTAAGCTGAATATCCAGGTAATTTGCGAAGGTGTGGAGACGGAAGAACAGGCCAAGTTCCTGACGGTAATCGGATGTGATATGATTCAGGGATATTATTATGCAAAACCGCTTCCAGACAAAGAGTTTTTTGAATATGTGGACAAACATATCAAGGTTAAGTCTAAAGTGATATGTTTCACATTAGATGGAACCCTTGCAGATACTACTGGAAAATACTGTGGCACTTATATTGGTGAAAAAGAGCAGTACACAGACAGTCCGTTTGAGGGACAAAAGGCTTTGCTGATGGTAGGCGGATCAAAAACTTCAAATGTATTAGATATTCCGACAGGAGTATTTATGAACAGCAGTTATACTGTCTCCTGCTGGGCCAAAGTCAGTAATAAAAGAATGTGGAGCAGTCTTATGTTCCTTAATTTTGAGAATGGATTTGCGAGTCTGATTCCGTATGCAGGGGATTTTATGCCGGATATGAGAATTAAACTGTCTAATGAAGATGAGGATGTGTGGCATGACACGGGTGCAACCATGCAGATAGATGACGATTGGCATTTTTATGCCATTACATATAATGCCCAGACACGCATTGGTATTTTCTATATTGATGATAAAATTGCAGGATTCATGGAAAATGTTCCTATGCTTGTGGATATTCAGAGTATTGTAGTAGGCGGAGATATTTATGCAAAATCCTTTGAGGGTAGTGTCTCGCGAGTGACATTTTATAATCAGTCATTGTCAAAATATGATGTATACAGCGCATATACCCAGGAAGCAGAGCTTTTATCTCAAAACGTAAAAGATGCAAGAACGGATAAACATAAAGCATATAACAGATAAAACCATATATTTTCAGTTGACTTTTCATAAAGTCATGTTATAATGTGGAAACAGACAGTTCATTAGTACCTTCCTGTCTATAAATAAAACCGGGACTGTTGAATGAATCAAACCATTGGCAGCACGGTAGTCCGTGCTGCTTTTTTTCTTATAGGATTTGTAACCTGACTGTATGGAATAAAAGAAAGAAGATGAAGCAGATGTATATTTTGAAAACAGAAGAGAGTTTTGATTCGGCTCATTTTTTGGCGGATTATGAAGGAAAGTGCAGAAATATCCACGGACATAGATGGCGTGTGGTAGTAGAAGTGATGACAGAACAGCTCGAGACAGATGCCCAGCTTCGAGGAATGCATGTGGATTTTGCTACTTTGAAGTCGGACCTTAAAAACGAGACGGAATACCTTGATCATGCATTTATTATAGAGAAGAATACGCTGAGAGAGAAGACGTTAGAAGCATTAAAAGAAGAAAAATTTCGTATTATAGAAGTAGATTTTCGCCCAACTGCGGAGAATCTTTCAAAATATTTTTATGATAAAATGAAAAAATATGGATATCGAGTGAAATCCACTACCGTATATGAGACACCGAATAACAGCGCAAGCTACTGTGAAGAGTACACAGAGAAATGGAGTCAGTGATGAAATATCAGGTGGCTGAAAAATTTGTCAGCATAAACGGAGAAGGCAGACGGGCAGGACAACTGGCAGTCTTTATCCGGCTGAAAGGCTGTAATCTGAATTGCAGTTATTGTGATACGGCATGGGCAAATCAGCAGGATACAAAGTTTGAGTGGATGACAGAGGAAGAAATTTACCGGTATATTAAGGAACAGAAGGTAAAAAATGTCACTCTGACAGGGGGTGAACCGCTGCTTTCCTTAAATGTCAGAGTTTTGCTTGAAAGACTGGCAGAAGATCCGGAGCTGAGAGTAGAGATTGAGACAAACGGAAGTATTCCACTTGCACCATATACAGATATTGAGCATGGTCCGTCATTTACCATGGATTATAAGCTGGGAGAAAGTAATATGACGGATAAAATGTGCCTGGAAAATTTCCGGCACTTAAAAGAAAAAGATACAGTAAAGTTCGTCGCAGGAAGTATAGATGATTTAAAACAGGCAGAAGAAATCATTGATCAATATCATCTGACAGAAAAGTGCAGCGTATATATCAGTCCGGTGTTTGGAAAGATAGAGCCGAAAGAGATTGTAGCGTTTATGGCAGAACGTCATATGAATGATGTGAATCTGCAGCTGCAGCTTCATAAGTTTATCTGGGACCCGCAGGAACGGGGGGTTTAACCGGACAGAAAATGGAAAGGAA
The DNA here is from genome assembly GCA_034172985.1 of Lachnospiraceae bacterium. Lineage (GTDB taxonomy): Bacteria > Bacillota > Clostridia > Lachnospirales > Lachnospiraceae > CAG-303. The sequence goes on along the minus strand of JAXFDY010000155.1, from coordinate 24,258 downwards.
GATGTAACATGGCAATAGATAAGGAAGCAGTAAAAGAGCATATCCGGGGCTTACTGATCGCTCTGGGTGAGAACCCGGACCGGGAGGGACTTAAAGATACACCAGACCGGGTAGCAAGAATGTATGAGGAAGTTTTTGAGGGAATTGGATATACGAATCATGAAATCGCCCAAATGTTTAATAAAACCTTTGAGGAAGAATTAGAATTTGACAATTGCTGCCAGGATGTGGTGATCGTAAAAGATATTGATATATTCAGTTATTGCGAACATCATATGGCATTGATGTATGATATGAAAGTGACAGTCGCATATGTACCGGCAGGAAAAGTCATAGGTCTTAGTAAAATTGCCCGCATTGCGGATATGGTATCCAAGCGTCTGCAACTGCAGGAAAGAATAGGAACAGATATAGCAGACATTATTTCTGAGGTGACCGGTTCGGAAGATGTGGCTGTGCTCATCGAGGGAAGTCACAGTTGTATGACTGCAAGAGGAATCAAAAAACCAAATGCAAAGACATATACGACAACCTTAAGAGGACGTTTCCAGACAGATTTGAATTTGCAGATGAGACTGAAATAATCACCAGAGAGAGGAGATATGGTATGAGAGCTTTAGTATTGGTCAGTGGAGGAATAGATAGTACGACCTGCCTTGGAATGGCGGTAAAGGAATATGGGAAGGAAAATGTGACAGCTCTTTCCATGACTTACGGGCAGAAGCATACGAAAGAAATTCAGGCAGCAGATAAAGTTACAGATTATTATGGAGTGGAGCATATTTCCATGAATCTTGAAACAATATTTGCATATAGCGATTGTTCTCTGCTTGCTCATTCTAAGGAAGAAATTCCGCATGAATCTTATGCAAAACAATTAGAAAAGACAGATGGTTCTCCAGTGTCGACTTATGTTCCTTTTCGGAATGGACTGTTTCTTTCTGCTGCAGCCAGTATCGCTATTTCAAAAAAATGCAGCGTGATTTACTATGGGGTACATGCAGATGATGCAGCGGGTAATGCATATCCGGATTGCTCCAGTGCCTTTCATAATGCTATGAAAGAGTCCATTTATCTTGGAAGTGGAAATGCAGTGACTATCGAAGCACCTTTTGTAAACTGGACGAAGGCAGAAGTGGTAAAAAAAGGCCTGGAATTAGGGGTTCCTTATGAATACACTTGGAGCTGTTATGAAGGCGGAGAGAAGCCATGTGGCATATGTGGAACCTGCAGAGACCGCGCGGAAGCATTTCGGTTGAATGGAGTGGAAGATCCTGCAGATTATTAAAAAAGTAAATTAGGTGTTTCGCAAACGCCTAAGAGTAAATAGATAGAAGGAGAATGTGTAGATGGAAGGTAGAAGTGCGGAGGAAAAGAAAGGGATTACTTTACTGGGGAATCAGGGAACGAAATATCCGATGGATTATGCACCGGAGATGTTGGAGACGTTTGTAAATAAACATCAGGATAATGATTATTTTGTAAAGTTTAATTGTCCCGAATTTACCAGTCTTTGTCCGATTACAGGACAACCGGATTTTGCTACGATTACCATATCTTATGTACCGGATGTGAAAATGGTGGAGAGCAAGTCATTAAAATTGTATTTGTTTAGTTTTCGGAATCACGGTGATTTCCATGAGGATTGCGTGAATATTATAATGAAAGATCTGATCCGGCTGATGGATCCGAAATATATTGAAGTATGGGGCAAATTTACACCTAGAGGGGGAATCTCCATTGACCCATACTGCAATTATGGCAGGCCTGGTACAAAATGGGAACAGGTTGCATGGAATCGCATGGCAAATCATGATATGTATCCGGAAAAAATTGACAATCGATAAGGAAAACATTGATTTATAAGGACTTTTGGTTTAATATATAAAAAGAGCAAAAGACTGTTTGCAGTCAGATAATTGGGAGGATACAGGTTTGGCTAAAATAGCAATTGTAACAGATAGTAATAGCGGAATTACACAGAAACAGGCAACGGAGATGGGGATTTATGTAGTTCCGATGCCATTTGATATAGATGGAAAAACGTATTTTGAGGATATCAGCCTGTCACAGGATGAGTTTTATCATAAGCTGGGTGGAGAAGCAGATATTTCGACGACACAGCCGGCACCGGATTCCTTTATGAATCTCTGGAGAGAATTGCTGACCAATCATGATGCAGTGATTCATATTCCCATGTCTTCCGGTTTATCAGGCTCCTGTCAGACGGCGATGATGTTTGCTTCTGAAGAAGAATTTGAAGGCAAAGTATTTGTTATCGATAACCAGAGAATTTCTGTGACCCAGCGTCAGTCGGTAATCGATGCAAAGGAGATGGCTGATGCAGGTATGGAAGCGGAAGAGATTGCAAAAAAATTAATGGAAATGAAGCTTGAAGCCAGCATTTATATTATGGTGGATACACTAAAATATTTAAAAAAGGGTGGAAGAGTAACGCCTGCGGCAGCAGCACTGGGAACAATACTGAAGCTGAAACCGGTTCTTCAGATTCAGGGAGAAAAACTGGATGCTTTTGCAAAGGCAAGAACCATTACACAGGCGAAGAACCTTATGATTAATGCTGTGAAAAATGATATTGAAACACGTTTTGGCGGTGATGTGAATACGATGCATCTGGAGATTGCCCATACGCAGAATCTGGAAGAAGCAATGCGATTTAAACAGGAAGTCTTAGAAGCTTTTCCGGAATATACAGGAGAAATCTATGTTGACCATTTATCACTTAGCGTTTCCTGTCATATCGGACCGGGAGCACTGGCACTGGCAGTTGTAAAAAGAATGTAGCAGACACCTGTCTTCTGAGAAGGAGGCAGGTGATTTTTGTAGTGAAAGGAGATTATATGGAAACCAGGATAGCTGCATTTGCAGAGGGGAATATACAGGAATATATCAGGGTACTGAAAAAATTGATTGAAATACCGGCACCTTCCTATGGGGAGGAGAAAATATCCCACTTTCTTATGGAATATCTGCAGAATGAATTGGAAAGGACAGGGTATCCATTTGCAAAAGTCAGAACGGATGATTCTTATAATGTGTACTGTGAGATTGGTGATTTTGGATCCGGTACAAAAGGCTGTGGCATGATTATGGCACATGTGGATACGGTTTTTCCCGATGATGAGATTTTTTGGGAGGAGCGGGAGGGCTGTCTGTATGGTCCCGGGGCGAAAGATAATCGTGCAAACGTGTGTGCACTGCTGTTTTGTGCAAAGTATATTTTTAGTGAGCATTTTATTCCTGAACGGCCGTTGACTCTGGTATTCGACTCCTGCGAGGAGGGAACAGGAAATCTGAAAGGATGCAGGAGAGCATTTGAAGCATATCAAAATGTGGAAGAAATGGTTGCATTTGATTTGGATTATGAAACTATTTTTAACAAGGCGGTAGGTTCTGTCAGATATCGTCTGGAAATATCAGTTCCCGGAGGACATGCGTTAAATGATTTTGGAAATCTGAATGCCATTGTCCTGATGTCGGAAATTATACAAAAATTTTATGAGATAAATGTGGGAGAAATGGAAGGTCGAACCACTTACAATGTGGGATTGATTTCAGGGGGAACTTCTGTTAACACTATTGCCCAGAAGTGTGAAGCCTTCTTTGAATGGCGGTCGGATTGTGAGGATTCCATAAAAAAGATTGAAAGCATTTTTGAAGAAATAATAAAAATGGTACAGGAAGAGTCAGGTCCGGATATGAAAATAATAAAAACATTGATTGGAACCAGGCCTTCCATGGGCGTTTTCTCTGATGAAAAGAAGCAGCAGCAGGAAAGACTGGAAGAGGAAATGAAAAACATTATCCTTCAGGTGACAGGCAAAATGCCGGGATTTGCCACTGGTTCTACAGATTGTAACATTCCCTTATCCCGGGGCATTCCAGCAGTATGTATTGGTACCTGCATAGGGAAGGGAGAGCATACAAGAGAGGAATATATCCGGCTGGATTCTTTAAGAAACGGCCTGGAAATAGCGTTGAAAACAATGGAAAGGATGAGCAGATGAAGATTTTATTGACTGCAATCAATGCAAAATATATACATTCAAATCTGGCTGTCTATGACTTAAAAGCTTATGCGGAAGTATTTGCAAATCCTGAAGCAAAGGAAAATATTGATATTTCCTATCGGGAATTTACGATTAATACCACGGTAGATGAAATCCTGGAAAATTTATATCGGGAAAAAGCAGATGTTTTGTGCTTTTCCTGTTATATCTGGAATATTAATTATGTAAAAATACTTATAAAGGAATTAAAAACACTGCTTCCTGATACGGATATCTGGCTTGGCGGACCGGAGGTGTCTTATGATGCAGAAAAAGTTCTGGAGGAATTTCCTGAATTGGCCGGCGTGATGTATGGGGAAGGAGAAAAGGTATTTACAAATCTCTGTAACTATTACGGAAAATGTAAAAAGACAAGGTCTTATTGTGAAAGGACACTTGAGACAGAGGGTTATGAAGAAAGAATGGATATTCCGGGCATCACATATCATCCTTCCATAAAGAATCCGCCGGAACTTCCCATAAATTTAAGCCAGTTGCCATTTCCTTATGGGGAAAGACAGCAGAAAGAAGATGGCACGGTAGCGATTGTTCCAAATTCGCTGTTTGTAGAATTACAAAACAGGATTATTTATTATGAAAGCAGCAGGGGATGCCCATTTTCCTGCAGTTATTGCTTGTCCTCTATAGACAAAACTCTGCGGTTTCGTGAGCTTTCCCTTGTGACAGAGGAACTGCAGTTTTTTATTGATCAAAAAGTACCCCAGGTAAAATTTGTGGACCGAACTTTTAATTGCAATAAAAAGCATGCACTGGCCATCTGGAATTATATTCTGGAGCATGACAATGGAACTACAAATTTTCATTTTGAAATCGGTGCAGACTTATTGGACGAGGAGGAACTGGAAGTACTCGGGAAAATGCGTCCGGGTCTGGTACAACTTGAAATCGGGGTACAGTCTACACATGATGCCACGATAAAAGAAGTCAGCAGAAAAATGGATTTATCTGCATTGGAGCATGCAGTTACAACAATACGACAATTTCACAATATAAATCTTCATCTGGATTTAATCGCAGGTCTTCCTTTTGAAAATCTGGAGACCTTTGAGAAGTCTTTTAATGATGTTTATAAAATGTATGCAGATCAGCTTCAGCTTGGATTTTTGAAGGTTCTGAAAGGTTCGGGAATCGGGGAAAAGAAGCAGGAATACGGGCTGGCACACAAGGCTTATGCTCCCTACGAAGTGTTATTTACCAAGTGGCTTAGTTATGATGATGTACTGCTTCTGAAGGGTGTGGAAGAGATGGTTGAGAATTATTATAACAGCGGACAGTTTACTTATACCTTAAAGTACCTTGAGAATTATTTTGAAACACCTTTTCAATTTTATTATGAACTTAACAAGTATTATGAAATTCATTATGACAGGTTAAAAAAACATGCCCGAATCGACCGGTATTATATCTTACAGAATTTTTTTCAGGAGAAATATCCGAAAGAAGATAAAAGGGTGTTTAGAGAAATGATGACTTTTGATTTATATCTGAGAGAAAATATGAAAACAAGACCGGACTTTGCCGCAGAAACAAGTGACCGGAAAAAACTATTTCATGAGGTGACAGTTTATTTCGACCTGAAAAAACAGGAACATGTGGAGCTGGTTTCGGAGGAAACACTTAACGATCTGTGCCGGTTGGGAGCGGACTTTAAGATAGCAGAGATGGAATCAGATGATAAACCGGAGAAAGGGAAAAAAATTATTTATTTTGACTATGAGAAGAGAGATCCTTTAAATCATAATGCATCTGTTTATGAGGTTAGGATGATATAGGAGAATCACATGTTGGAAAACTATGTAATTGTAGATTTGGAGACAACAGGTCTGGAAGTAAAAAGAGATAAAATTATTGAAATCGGTGCAATTAAGATAAGAAAAGGGTATGAGCCTGAGGTTTATAATACGTTTGTGAATCCGGGAATACCCATTAGTGAACGCATCGTCGAGCTTGTGGGCATTACAGATGATATGGTCCGGGATGCAGGAAATATCAGGGATGTGATAAAAGAATTTATTGATTTTACGGAGGATTTACCGCTTCTTGGGCATAATCTGATGTTTGACTATGGATTTTTAAAGACAGCAGCCAGTGCGGAAGGTCTGAGATTCGAAAAGCAGGGACTGGATACGCTGAAGATAGCAAGAAAATATTTGCCGGATCTGCCAAGCAGACGGCTGGATTATTTGTGTGAGTATTTTGGCATTGAAGATTTGCAGCATCATCGTGCGTGGAATGATGCAAAAGTGACAGGGGAGCTGTATCAGATTTTGTGTGAACGTTTTCTGGGAGAGGAAGAAACAGATGAGAAAGATTTTGAACCAAAGGCCTTATGTTTTACGGTAAAAAAAGACAGCCCGATTACCATGAAACAGCAGAAGTATTTAAGATCGCTTCTGATGCGGCATGGGATAGAGGCTGACTGTGAGTTGGATCTTCTTACAAAAAGCGATGCATCTAAAATGATTGATCACATCATTTCTCAGTATGGGAGATAAGAGTACTTTTCAGGCTTTCGATGATATGATGTTTCATCAGAGAGTCAAGCTGTTCGGCCGTTTGGATCAGGCCTTCGATTTTATCATGTTCTCCCTGTTTCGCATAAAGCATGGCTAAAAGCTTGTAATTGGAGCATATATCTGTTAAAATAGCTATGCCGAACTCAAGAACAGTGATAGATTCCTGGTCATGATTTAGTTCATGAAGACGGGAACCATAGCTGGCAATCGTTTTTACGAGTTCAGTATAATTCATATCGCATTCATCTAACAGAGAAAGATTGGCAGGACCATACTCCGCTTTCAGTTCAGTTGAAGTTTTTCCTGTGAGATTCAGTATCTTTTTCGTACTGAGAGACTGAAGGGTTGATTCGCAGGTGCTTAATACGGAATCCTGATATTTTCCTATGGGAAAGCGATCCAGAGGAATCTGTATGTAGGGAAGGGAATCAGGCGATACCCGTCTGGTAAGATTGGCAGCAGCCTCCTTTTCCCAAAAACTGCTGTTCTGTTCATTCATTTTTCGACGGCTTTTTCTCAGCTCATAAGTGAGCCATACAATAAAGATAAGAAAACAGCCGAAGATTGGATAATAGTATCTCATGTTGGTCCTCTCATTCTGCGGTGATCATAAAACAAATTTTTTGGAGGTAAAATCATGAATATTTGGAATCCTAAAACACAGAAAAAAATTGTTGCAGTTATTGCTATTATTTTAGTACTCTCCATGATAGTTCCATTTTTGTCTTACTTGCTTTAAGAATAAGTATAATGGTTCATATTATTTTCGTCAATAAATAAAATTTATATGATGAAGTGAGGGTGGAAATTGAAGACTGGGAAATTATCAGAGCTTGTGTTAAGCAGGTCTGTCTTGAAAAAGATTAAGAATAAGAGAAATGAAGTTGTGCAGGGTGCAAGGGTCGGTGCTGATGCTGCGGTTATGAAGGTTCCGGGTGAGCTGGTTACGGCAGTAGCCTGTTCCGGTTCGTTTGGTTTTCTGGGGCAATCATTTCAGGAGCAGGAAAGCAGTCTTGCAAGGGAACTGATTTCACCGGAACTGACAGCTATTCATGCAGTAAATAGTGTGGCGGCTGAAGGGGGAAAACCATTTGCTTTGCAGATTGCCATGATATTGCCGGAGAACATGGAAGAACCATTGATTAAGAAAGTCATGGATGCGTTTGCAAATGTGGCAGAACGGCTGGATTTGCAAATAGCCGGAGGACATTCGGAAGTATCTTCATATGTCACCAGCCCTGTTTATTCAGTCACGGCATATGGGTATCGCAGGGAATGGCAGCATAATATGGCAAAGGAAAATGTGTGGGGACAGGATATTGTCATGACAAAAGCCATGGGACTGGAAGGAACAGGACTGATGGCGGCTTTCGGGAAAAATCGATTAGAAAAACGTTTTTCCAAAGCTTATGTGGAGGCTGCAATGGTATCCACGGAGGAATTAGAAGTTGTTTCGGAGGCACAGGCGGCCACGGACTATGGAGTAACCTGTATGCATGATTTGTCCGAAACCGGTGTGTTTGGCGGATTGTGGGAGTTAGGAGAAAAACTGCATATGGGTCTTGAGGTTTCTCTGACACAGATTCCTGTGCGTCAGGAGACCATCGAGTTAAGTGAATATCTGGATGTAAATCCGTTTCTTATGCCGTCTGCAGGATCCATGCTGATTGTTACGGCAGATGGCGCAGGACTTGTAAAAGTATTGGAGGAGAAGGGAATTGATGCCGCAGTCATTGGTAAAATGACACAAGGCAATGATAAAGTAGTAGTTCATCATGAAGAAAGACGATTCCTGGAACAGCCGAGATAAGATGATAGAAAGAAGGTTATAAAATTGGTTGAGTTAACAGAATTAAGAAAACTTATTTTGGGAGTAATTGAGAAGAACAGCAGAATCGATGTGAATGAGCTGGCTGTGATTTTGGGGGTATCTGAAGTCGAGGTTGCCAACGAGCTGGCAGAGATGGAGAAAGAAAAAGTAATCTGTGGTTATCACACATTGATTAACTGGGATAATACCAGCGATGAGCGGGTGACTGCCATGATAGAAGTTCAGGTCACACCTCAGCGTGGAGAAGGATTTGATAAGATTGCAGAACGCATTTACAATTTTAGTGAGGTTAAGAATATCTATCTGATGTCAGGTGGATATGATTTCTTAATCTTGCTGGAAGAAAAGACTATGAGAGCGGTTTCACAGTTTGTATCGGATAAGCTGTCTACGATTGAGGCAGTGAGAGGAACCGCCACACATTTTGTACTGAAAAAATACAAAGATCATGGAACTGTGCTGGCAGAAGAGAAAGAAGATGAAAGGATGGTAATTACCCCATGAGAAACCCTTTATCAGATGTGGTTGTGGATATTAAGCCTTCAGGTATCCGCAAATTCTTTGACATCGTTAGCGAGATGAAGGATGCTATTTCTCTTGGAGTGGGGGAGCCGGACTTTGACACGCCATGGCATGTCAGGGAAGAAGGTATCTATTCGCTGGAGAAAGGAAGAACCTTTTATACATCAAATTCAGGACTGAAGGAATTAAAGATAGAGATTTCTAATTATCTGAAACGAAGATTTCAACTGGAATATCATTATGAACATGAAATTATGGTGACAGTAGGGGGCAGTGAAGCCATTGATCTTGCGATCCGCGCCATGGTAAATCCGGGGGAAGAAGTATTGATTCCTATGCCAAGCTATGTGTCTTATTTGCCATGTGTACGGCTTGCCTATGGTGTTCCCGTGGTAATTAATCTCAAAGAGGAGAATGAATTCCGTCTGACAAAAGAAGAATTATTAGAACATATTACAGATAAAACCAAGATATTGATTCTGCCGTTTCCAAATAATCCTACCGGGGCAATTATGCCTAGAGAGCAATTAGAAGAGATTGCAAAAGTGTGTATTGAGAAAGATATTTTTGTCATATCAGATGAAATCTATGCAGAGCTTTCTTATTATGGAGAGCGTCATGTTTCTATTGCGGAAATGCCGGGTATGAAGGAGCGTACGGTAGTTATCAATGGATTTTCCAAAGCATATGCAATGACCGGATGGAGACTGGGATATGCCTGTGCACCTGAGCAGATTCTGTCTCAAATGTTGAAAATTCATCAGTTTGCCATTATGTGTGCGCCGACCACGAGTCAGTATGCTGCTGTAGAGGCATTGAAAAATGGAGATGAAGATGTGGCGAAAATGACCCAGTCCTATAACCAGAGAAGGAGATATCTGCTTCATGCATTTAAAGAAATGGGTCTGGAATGTTTTGAACCGTATGGGGCATTTTACGTATTTCCGAATATTAAAAAGTTTGGAATGACTTCAGAGGAATTTGCAACGAAGCTTTTGGAACAGGAAAAGGTGGCAGTAGTTCCGGGCACCGCCTTTGGCGATTGCGGAGAGGGATATGTGCGTATTTCCTATGCTTATTCTCTGGAACGCCTGAAGATAGCTATGAATCGTATTGCACATTTTATATCACATCAGTAAAAGAGGAAAACAGATATGCTGAATATTGTACTGCATGAGCCGGAAATACCGGCCAATACTGGAAATATAGGAAGAACCTGCTGTGCGGCAGGGGTAAAACTTCATTTGATTGAGCCGTTGGGTTTCCGGCTGGACGAAAAATCGGTGAAACGAGCAGGTCTTGATTATTGGGAACATCTGGATTATGAAGTTTATGAGGATTATGAAGACTTCTTAAGAAAAAATCCGGGGGCCAAGATTTATTATGCTACTACAAAAGCACCTTATATGTATTCTGAAGTGGCGTATGAACCAGATTGTTATATTATGTTTGGAAAAGAGAGTGCCGGAATTCCGGAAGACATTTTATATGATAATCAGGAAACATGTGTGAGAATTCCGATGAATCCGGAGATTCGCTCTCTGAATTTATCGAATTCCGTGGCTATCGTGCTGTATGAGGCACTGAGACAAAATCATTTTGCCGGTATGCAGACAGAAGGCCATTTGCGCACACATGAATGGAGAAAATAGCATTATTTATTTTTGGGTTTTGATAGACTAAAGACAAATTGTGTTCCGACACCTTCGGTACTGATTACGTTAATATTTTCATTATGGGCAGTGATGATTTCCTTCACAATGGCAAGGCCCAGGCCGGTTCCTTTTTTATCTTTGCCACGGGAATCATCCACCTTATAAAACCGATCCCAGATTTTCATCTGATTTTCAGAGGAAATACCAATACCAAAGTCTTTTATGGAGACGAATACTTTATCACCTTTATCACTGACATCCACCAGAATATCCGCATTGTTAGGACTGAATTTTATGGCATTGTCCATTAGATTGTATACTACCTGCTGGATTCTCAGATGATCAGCGTATACAAAGTAAGGCTTGGCTTCGTGGCTGAGTCTTATTTTTATATTTTTATTACCACATTGTCCTTCGAAAGAAGAGATGGTGTTTTTTATTAACGGGATAAAATCAAAGTTGGATAAATCCAGCATAATACCCTTGGAATCAATGGTATTTAAGGTCAGAAGACTTTTTGTCAGCTTGTCCAGACGTTCTGTTTCTGAAAGAACAATATGCAGGTACTTTTCCTGAGACTCTACCGGAATAGTTCCGTCCAGCATGGCATTTACATATCCTTTGATGGATGTAAGCGGGGAGCGGAAATCATGGGATATATTAGCAATAAATTTCTTTTGTCCCGCATAAAGATTCTGAACGGATTTGGCAATAAAGTTCAAAGTATCGGATAAATCCCGCATTTCGTCATGAGAATGAACCTTAAGAGGTTCATAATTATAATTACCCTTGGCATATTCTTTGGCAGCAGTAATAATCTTGGTAAGAGGATTATATACGCAGATAGAAAAGGTCACAAGGAGAATCATAGACAGTATGAACATGATAATAAAGGCAATATTAATGGTATTCATCGTGTAAATATAACGATTTTTCAGCAGAGACATGTCGTTATTTAATACTACATATCCATAGGTCTGATAATTATTTATAATAGGCGAATATACCGTGAGACGTTCTACTGTATATAAACCATCTAAAGTACCGATTTTGTAGTAGGAGCTTCCGAAATAATCGGAGATATCAGGAAATTCAACAGATGGGACAGAGCCTTCTGTTGAATAAAGGATGTCGTTGTTTGTTCCTACAATCCATAAATTTTCCGTTTGCGACGGACAAATCAGTTCCATGTCTTTCTCATAATCATGATGAGAATTATCATAAACATTATAATAATTGTTACTATAGTAACTGCTGATGGTAGTTGCCTGATTATATAATTGTACAGCCTGCCTTTTGGTCTCTTTTTCCATTACCTGCTGGGCGATGAAAGTGTTGATCAGAATCAGGGAAAGAGCTGCAAAAATGCAATATCCAATCAGCATTTTGTTATAAATACTATATTTCATTTGAATGCCTCGCGTATCTTATTTCTTAAGTTCAAATTTATAACCAATTCCCCATACAGTAGAAAGAGACCAGGCATCATTTCCGCTTATTTTTTCACGGATACGTTTGATATGCACGTCGACGGTACGGGTATCTCCCACATATTCATATCCCCAGATATGGTCCAGAAGCTGTTCTCTGGTAAATACCTGATTTGGAGATGCTGCGAGAAAATGTAGAAGTTCAATTTCTTTTGGGGGCATTTCTATCTTTTTATTTTGATACATAACAGAGTAATTGCTCATGTTAATTTCAAGGTCAGGATAAGAAATGATATTGCTAGGGGTCTGTTCCGCAGGGGCAGGAGCAGCCTGGGTTCTTCGAAGAACAGCTTTTACTCTTGCTACCAGTTCTTTAGAGTCAAAGGGTTTCATCATATAATCATCTGCACCAAGCTCCAGTCCCAGAACTTTATCAAATACTTCGCCTTTTGCAGACAGCATGATAATCGGAGTGGATGAGACCTTTCTGATTTCCCGACATACCTGATAGCCATCCATGCCCGGAAGCATAAGGTCAAGAAGTATCAGATCCGGTTTATAAGTTTCAAATGCCTGAAGAGCTGCTTCTCCGTCCTCTACGCATTGCGTGGAAAAACATTCTTTATTCAGGTAGAGAGAAATTAATTCTGAAATATTTGTGTCATCGTCTACAATAAGTATTTTTTGTTTGTTTAACATATTCTGCTCCTTATTTGAATTCTACAATAGTTACACCGGTGTCGCCTTCTCCGTATTCGCCAAGGCGAAAAGATTTCACATATTTCAAACGCTTTAAATGTTTGTGGACGGCTGCCCTCAAAGCACCCGTTCCCCGTCCGTGTACGACCCGTACACTTGGAAGATGTGCCAGATAAGCATCGTCCAGATATTTATCAAGCTGAGGAATCGCTTCATCAGTGGTCATGCCGATGAGATTTATTTCCGTAGAAATGGAAGCTGATTTCGACATCTTGATTTTACCGGAACTCATTCGCTGCAGATTTGGTGCTGTGATGACAGGTTCATCAACCGGCTCTAAATCCCGGATATTTACCTGAGACCGGAGAATACCCATCTGTACAAAAACGTCTCCTTTTGCATTTGGTTTACCACAGACTGTGCCGTTCAGATTCAGACTTAAGACCTTCACGGCATCTCCCGGATGGAAGTCTTCGGCTGTATATTTTTTCTCAGGTTTCCTGGTATTTTTCAACGCCAGTTTGCTCTCAGCTTCATTCATTTTATTACGAACTTTATGACGTTCGTTCTCAAGTTCTTTATGATTAATATGAACCCCTTGAGAAAGCTTATTAACCTTCTTTATGGTTTCATCTGCAAAATCCTTTGCTTCTGCAAGAATTCTTGCAGCTTCTTCATTTGCATCTCTCAAAATGCCTTCACGTCTGTCATTAAGCTTTTGGTTTTTTTCGTGAAGTTCCTTCTTCAAAGCCTCTATTTCTGCCCGGTTTTGGGATATCTCAGCTTGTTCACGTTCCATCTGAAGCTTGCTGTGTTCCAGGTCAGATAAGATATCTTCAAAGGCTTCATTATCAGAATCAATACGTGTTTTTGCATCATCTATAATGAACTGGGGAAGTCCCAGTTTGGAAGATATGGCAAATGCATTACTCTTACCCGGGATGCCGATCAGAAGACGGTAAGTAGGACTTAACGTTTCTACGGAAAACTCACAGCAGGCATTTTCAATTCCTTCTGTTGAAAGGGCAAATAATTTTAATTCGCTATAATGGGTGGTAGTCATGGTCCTTACTTTCATATTGTGCAGAAAAGTAAGAATACTAATGGCAAGAGCAGCACCTTCTACCGGGTCAGTCCCGGCGCAGATTTCATCAAATAATACCAGAGATTTGTCATCTGCCTGATTTAATATCTGAATTATATTTGTCATGTGGGAAGAAAAAGTACTTAAACTCTGTTCAATGCTCTGCTCATCTCCGATATCTGCATAAATTTCGGTAAATAAAGCAAGCTCTGAGCCCTCGTCGGCCGGTATGTGAAGACCGGATAATCCCATCAGTTCAAACAGACCCACTGTTTTCAACGATACGGTTTTACCACCGGTATTAGGACCTGTGATAATCAGCTGATCGAAAGTATCTCCCAGATGAATGTCAATCGGTACCACTTTCTTCGCATCCAGAAGAGGATGGCGGCCCTGCTTGATTTTAACAATTCCTTTCTGATTGAAAACAGGCTCGGAACCTTTCATCTCTTTTGATAAAGATGCTTTGGCAAATACGAAATCAAGATGGGTAAGAACAGTCAGGTCATTTTTCAGTTCTTCTGTCTTTTCTCCGACAAGTGCACTCAATTCTGCAAGAATTCTTTCGATTTCATCTTTTTCTTTCAGGGAAAGTTCCCGCAATTCATTATTCATCTGAACAATAGACATAGGTTCTACAAAAAGAGTGGAACCGGTAGAAGACTGATCATGAACCATACCGGGTACATTTCCTTTACAATCCGCCTTTACCGGAAGGCAATAACGGCCATTTCTCATAGTAATTACGAAGTCCTGCAGATTTGTTCTCATGTTCTGGGAATTCACCATGGAATTTAGCTGTGAACGAATCTTATCATTGGTATTACGCATACTTCTGCGTATGGAATGTAAAGTACTGCTGGCATCATCAGCCATCTCCTCCTCTGAGACAATGCAGCGCTTCAATTCATTATTGATTTGAGAAAGAGGTTCAATGCTCTGGAAATATTCTGTCAGACTGTCAGCGTTTTCTTCATCATTTTCCCCCCGGCCAAAGCTTTTGACTTTCAGGGCGGTATCAAGGAGTTTACTGACCTCCAGTAATTCTGTCTGGGACAGAGTACCACCTACTTCCAGACGTTTGACAGAGGCTGTGATATCTGTTACGCCTGAAAAAGAAAGGCGTCCTCCATGCCATAAACGGCTCAGACCATCAGAAGTTTCTGTAAGTTCCTTTTGAATCTGTTGTAAATGATTCATAGGTTCTAGTTCCTCACAAAGCTGCTTCCCGCCTTTTGAGGACGCATGCTCCATAAGAAGTGATTTTATTTTTGTATATTCAAGTGTTTTATAAACTTTATGATTCATTGAGATTTCTCCATAACATTTTTAATTAAGCTTTAGTTTAACATAAGTTGAAGTCCGGGGCAAGGGTTACGGTGAACTTTCTTCCTCACATAATTTTCTAAAAAATATGACATAGATTATTCATAATTGTCTGCTAAAATATCACCGTTAATCAGACAATGAATTATTTGTTATAGAGGAAAGTATGGAAGAAAAGAAATATGAATTTGTGGAGGAAGTAATCAGAGAAAAACCGAGCTTCATCAGGCGGATGGTTTTCAGGCTTCTGTCATGGATAGGACTGGCTGTTGTATTTCTGGCGGGTGTGGCATTGGTTATTTTTCTGTTAAAGGATAATGTTCTGGAGGAATTATTTGCCGAGGATGAAAAAAACAGTCATGTGACAGATGAAAAAATTAATCTTGAGCTGGATGACGGGGAAGGAGAAGTATCGGAGGAAGATATCGCAGCAATAGAAAAAACCGTGAACCGGAGTATGGTTAAAATCAGTGCTGAAAATGGGATAAATTCTGAACTTTTGTGTACGGGTGTGGTCATTTCAAAGAAGAGTGATATTTATATTCTGGTGCCTTTTGATAAAATATCGGGAAAACAGAATATTGTGGCAGAATTTTGCTGTGATGGAACAGTGGCAGAGGCTGTTTTGTGGAATCAGGACACGCAGCTGGGTATTGCAGCCATGGTAGTAGACAGAGATGATGTGAAAAAGGAGACACTGGATAATCTTTTTTGTGCAGTGATAAGTGATACGGACCGAATCGAGCGTGGATATGGTTTTATTTATGAAGGAAATCCTTTTGGTCAGGAAATTCTTACATATATAGGAAATATTGTCGGGGTGCGTACTGTCAGTGAAATGTATGATCTGAAGTGCCGCTCGGTTTATACGGATGTGATGATGGCAAAGGTCAGTGACGGGTTTCTTTTTGATTATAATTCCAATCTGATTGGTATGGTGGTGGAACGGTATAGCAAAGATAGTGAAAATACTATTTCTGCTCTTGCACTATACGATATCTATGATATCATTGAAAGCATACTGAACGATACGTTTGTGGGATACGTGGGAATCAAAGGTGAGTCCCTTGATTATGAAATCAGAAAATATGTGGGAAATGATATACCTGCCGGTGTGTATGTCGTTGCAGTGGAAAATAATTCTCCGGCATATCAGTGTGGAATTATGGCAGGAGATATTATTACAAAAATCAACCACATGGATGTAGATGATATGGAAGATATTGAAGACATGGTGGGCGGATGCAGGCAGGGAACGGTCCTGCAGATTACTTTGGAGCGGAATATGGGTGGAAAATATAAAGAAATTACGATTGATGTGACAGTTGGAGAACGGAATTAAGAATTAAATAGAGAAAACGAGGAAAAGGGAATGAAATATATAGAAACATTTAGAGAAGGCGAAAAAGTAGGAGATATTTATTTTTGTAAATCCAAATCATCTGCAGTGACGAAGAATGGGAAGGCTTATGATTCTGTTTTGCTGCAGGATAAGACGGGAACCATTGATGCGAAAATATGGGATCCGCATTCTTTGGGAATCGATGATTTTGACGCCATGGATTATGTAGATGTGGTAGGAGATGTCATTAGCTTCAATGGAACTTTGCAGTTAAATGTAAAGCGTGTGAGAAAGGTGTCTGAGGGGGAATATAATCCGAAAGATTATCTGCCTGTCAGCGGGAAAGATATTGATCAGATGTACGGGGAACTGCTGGATTTTGTAAAGTCTGTGGAAAATGTATACTGCAGACAGCTTCTGGAACAGTTCTTTGTGAAGAATGAGCAGTTTGCAAAAACATTTAAAGCCCATTCAGCAGCAAAAAGTGTACATCATAGTTTTATGGGCGGTTTACTGGAACATACACTGTCTGTGACAAAGTTATGCGATTATTATGCAAAAAGTTATTCTGTAATTAACAGAGATCTTCTCTTGACGGCTGCCATGTTTCATGATGTTGGTAAAATCAAAGAGATTGCACCGTTTCCTGTGAATGATTATACGGATGACGGAAATCTTCTGGGGCATATTGTGATGGGAAGTGAAATGATTGGAAATGCTGCTGCAAATATTCCGGGATTTCCGCCAAAGCTGCTGGCACAGTTAAAACATTGTATTCTGGCACATCACGGAGAATTGGAATACGGCTCACCAAAAAAACCGGCTATGGTGGAAGCAGTGGCACTGAATCTTGCAGATAATACAGATGCAAAACTGGAGACCATGAAAGAAATCCTTATGGGAACACAGACTGCGGATGGCAGCGAATGGCTGGGATATAACCGTTTATTTGAGTCAAACATCCGGCGGACGGTTTTGTAATGAAGTGTCAAAACACTTAGTTGATCTATAAATGAGAGGTAAGTATGATAAAGAAAAACGATGAATTTATTTTTAAGATAGAGGATATGGGTGTTAATGGAGAGGGCATTGGCCATGTGGATGGCCTTGCTCTTTTTGTAAAGGATGCCATTATCGGAGATACAGTCCGGGCAAAAGTGATGAAGATGCAGAAAAATTATGGATTTGCCAAACTTTTAGAAGTGATTGAGCCATCACCGGACAGAGTGCCAATGAAATGTCCTGTAGGAAGGAGCTGTGGTGGCTGTCAGATTCAGGAAATGAGCTATGAGGCACAGCTTCGGTATAAGGAGGGAAAGGTAAAGGGAAATCTGGAACGGATAGGAAAAGTGGATTTTTCCGGGAAAAATGCCCCGGTATTTCATCCGTGTATCGGCATGGAAAATCCATGGAACTACAGAAATAAGGCACAATTTCCTATTGGAAAAAGTAAGGATGGAAGAATTATTGCAGGATTTTATGCAGGCAGAACCCATTCTATTATAGAGTGTGAGGATTGTGCGATTGGAATTACTGAAAATAAGGAAATATTGTCTCTGGTTATCCGCCATATGGAAAAATATCATATTGAGCCATATGATGAAGTACAGCATAGAGGTGTTGTTCGTCATGTATTGATTCGAAAGGGATTTCGGACAGGGGAAATCATGGTGTCTCTCGTCATCAATGGAGAAAAGCTGAAGGCGGTTGATGAGTTGGCAGAGCAACTGATGGAAATTCCCGGAATGACGAGTCTCTCTTTGAATGTTAATAAGAATAGAACAAATAAAATCCTGGGCGATGAGGTGATTAATATCCGTGGGGAAGGATATATCTCTGATTATATCGGGGATGTAAAGTTTAAAATTTCACCGTTGTCTTTCTTTCAGGTAAATCCGGTTCAGACGGAGAAGCTATATGGCACAGCACTTGCTTACGCGGGCTTAACCGGAGATGAAAATGTGTTTGATTTGTACTGTGGTGTAGGTACGATTTCGCTGTTTCTTGCGAGAAATGCAAAGCATGTAATCGGTGTGGAAATCGTGGATCAGGCTATCCGGGATGCCAGGGTGAATGCTGAGATTAATGGCATTGGGAATGCAGAATTTTACACCGGGGCAGCGGAAGATGTGATTCCAAAGTTGTATGAACAGGGAAATACTGCTGATGTGGTGGTAGTGGATCCACCAAGAAAAGGATGCGATGTGAAACTGCTGGATACCATTACGCAAATGGCACCTAAAAGAGTTGTGTATGTGAGCTGTGATTCTGCAACTCTGGCCAGGGATGTGAAGTATCTGGGAGAGCGTGGGTATGTGTTGCGAGAAGTGCAGCCGACAGATATGTTCGCACATAGTGGACATGTCGAGACGGTAGTATTGCTGTCAAAGGTACAGAAGTAAATAGTGTAAATAGCCTTAAAATAAAGCATTTCCGGGCATTCGGACAACCTTCTGCGGGTTGCCTGGATACCCGGATTTTTCTTTTGCAGGAACATATCAACCGGCGAAATCAGAGGTCGAGTTGACAGGATGAAAATGGCGAAGGTTGAGTGGATAGAAAGACTTTGCGGAGGGTTGAGTTGATGAGAATATTAAGCACGAAAATTTGATAAAAAATTATCACATGGAATAGAGAGAACTTGTATAGAATTAGATATTACTAAATATAAACAAATATCATTAAACACTTGAAAAGTGAATGCTTTTTTGCTATAATTTATACTGTAGCACTGTGTTTGAAGCCAGTAGCCGTAGGGGTGATTTTATGGTTAAAGAATATATATTAGATGAAAACTACATTAGCGTTGATGAAGCGGCAGAGTATTTAGGGATAAAAACTGTTACTTTGCGAAATTGGATAAAGAAAAAACCAGATATTCCCGCGCATCGTATCGGTAAGTTCTGGAAATTTAAACGTTCGGAACTTGATGAATGGGTTGCAAGCGGAAAAAGTGCTGAATAATTAAAAATGCACTAAGGAAGGAAGATTTATGATGCCGGAAATAAAATTATACAAAGGGGATTGCATTGCAGCCATGAAAGAAATTGATGATAAATCAGTTAGCTTGATTGTGACTGATCCCCCATACAATCTCGGAAATTTTATGAAAAATAGAGATACCAATCTTAGTAAAATGAGAGACAATTTTTTTGGTTCTGCGGGTTGGGACGATATGGAGTTTGATGAATGGGAGAAATCAATGGATGATTTCTTCAAAGCTGCTGCAAGAGTTATGAAAAAAGGCGGAACGATGATTGTTTTCATGGCAATCATTAAGGTGGAAACAATTATTAGGTTAGCTGAAAAACATGGCTTTTATTATAAAACTACAGGTATTTGGCATAAGACAAATCCAATGCCAAGAAATATGAATTTACATTTTGTTAATTCTACTGAAGCCTGGATCTATTTTACATATAAAGCGCGTACAGGAACATTCAACAATGGTGGAGCTTTGTTCCATGATTTTGTAGAGACTTCTGTTACGCCAAATAGTGAAAGAAAGTACGGGAAACACCCGACACAGAAACCAGAAAGTCTAATACAACATTTTATAGAGATACTATCAAATCAAGGAGATTGGGTTCTTGATCCATTTATGGGAAGCGGAACTACCGGTGTTGTAGCCAAAAGAACTGGTCGCAATTTTATCGGGGTGGAGTTAGATGAAACCTACTTTGAAATTGCAAAAGCGAGAATCGAGGATAGAGAAAATGAAACCAACGGTAATTGATTTATTTGCGGGCGTTGGCGGTATGTCACTAGGATTTGAAATGAGTGGTTTTGATGTGCTATTGGCGAATGAATATGATAAATCAATTGCAGAAGCATATATTGCAAATCACAAGAATACAAAAATGATTATTGGTGATATAACCTCTCTGGATTTAAAAAAGACTTTTGGATCATATAGAGGAAAAGTTGACGTCGTTATTGGTGGTCCCCCTTGCCAGGGTTTTTCCCAGAAAGGGCAACGAAAAACCATTCACGATGAGAGAAATTTTTTGTTTAAATATTATGTTTCTGTAGTGGAATTGGTAAAACCTAAGTATTTTGTTATGGAAAATGTTCCTAATTTGCTTACTGCAGAAGGTGGATATTTTCGAAAAGAAATCGAGGAACTTTTCAATAATATGGGCTATTCTTTACAGTATGGTGTATTAAACGCATCAGACTATGGGGTACCTCAGAATCGAAGAAGGGCTGTTATTATAGGTAAATTAGGAGGAAAGGCTCCTAGCCTACCAATACCACAAAACAAAGTGGTGACAATATGGGATGCGATTAGTGACTTGGCATATCTTGAATCTGGCGAAGGCGCTGATGAGCAAAAATATGAAATGCCAGCTGAAAGTGAATATGAGAAATTGCTTCGTAAAGATTCAAATACTCTTTTCAATCATGTGGCAACAAAGCACTCTCCTTTAGCGCTAGAGCGACTGGCGTTAATTCCTCCAAATGCTGGAAGGGAAGTGCTTCCAAAGGAGCATCTTACAAAATCCATATATAGTGGAACCTGGACAAGAATGAGAAAAGATGAGATATCGGTTACCATTACAACCAGATTCGATACTCCATCTTCAGGAAAGTTTACCCATCCATTTTTGAACAGAGCTATCACCGTTCGAGAAGCAGCCAGAATTCAATCGTTTCCAGACACATTTAGATTCATTGGAAACAAAGGTTCACAAATGAAACAAGTGGGAAATGCGGTACCGCCTTTGTTGGCAGCGGCTATAGCAGAAGTGATTATGAAAGATATAAAGGAGGAAAAGAATAATGAATAGACCAGATAGTATATCTGTATATGATGAACTTGATTTGAAATTGGGAATTAAATCATCTCTTCCTCATGTAAAAAGTACACTTGCACTATCAATCCTTTTGTGGGAGTGTTCTGATCGTCCGGCGGAACTTATTTATTCCACTCAGAACGGTGATGCTATCGTTATGACGGATGAATTGGACCAATGGGTTATCGACTATCTAGCTGACATTTGCCAGGAGGAACAGATTGATAATGAATCTTTAATTACTGCAATTAACGAAAATCAGCTGTTTAAATCCCAAATGGAAGCATTGATTGTAGCTTTTGAACTTATATGGAAAGTAGCAAAGGTAAGTTTTGTTGATACGGGAAAAGCTGCTAGTGCTGAACGAACAGGAGGAACTCGTTATCCAAAGAAGTTGATCTATACAAGCAATGCAGATATTATTCATTGTTTGATTGCAAGCAATACAGATGCTTATTTAAGAGTTTTGATGTCTTGGATTGGGTTTAATGTAAATGTTGATCCTGAATGCGAAGCTCAATTATTTCAGTTAATCTCTGTTTTGTCAGAAAGTGCGGTATTTAAACTTGTGGATGGAGACAGGGATGTTATTTTCAACCAAAATAGTATATATAGAAAAATCCTTGAGACTCATGATGGCGTAGATATTAATGGGGATAAAGAAGCAAAAGGATCTTTAAGAATATTGAAGTCTTTATTAACGGATGGCCTTAATCCATATTTAAAGTATGCTAACGGTAGTGTAAGTTTAGCTGATCATAAAGAAAGTGAATTGGTAGAATATCAAAAAAGAGTTGATACATTTTTACGCTTATCGGCAACAAAGGTAATTGGTTTAGAAGATTTGGATGCAGAAAATGAAGGACTTGCACCACAAGAATATGAAGCTAATCGTTTGACAACAGGTTGTAATGTTCTGTTGTATGGCGTTCCCGGCTCTGGAAAGAGTTGGACTATTGAACATGAGTATTGTAAACCTGGCTGTGTTGTGGAAAGGCTTGTGTTCCACCCTGACTATACTTATTCTGATTTCATTGGACAGATTCTTCCGGCGGTTGCAGAGGATGGACAGGTAAGTTATAAATTCACCCCAGGTCCTTTTACCAATATTCTTCGTGAGGCATATAATCATCCAGGAACTGAGTATATCCTCATTATTGAAGAGATCAATCGTGGTAACGCTCCGGCTATCTTTGGCGAGGTATTCCAGTTGCTTGATCGAAAGGTTGAAATTCGTGATGTTGATGATGACGGATATCCTATCGGAACAAGTGAATATGGAATCACGAATACGAACATTGCTGAAGAAATGTATGGCAAGGATAGAAAAAATGAGAAGATTCGTATACCGTCAAACCTTTCAATCATTGGTACAATGAATACGTCCGATCAGAATGTTTTTACATTGGATACTGCATTCCAGCGTAGATGGGATATGCGACTTATCGAGAATGACTTTGCTAATGTTGATCCAACACTTGCAGATGCAGAAATTCTGGATACAACAGTAACATGGAGAAACTTCTGCGTTGAGATTAACAAGATTGTTGTTGGTAACAGCGCAAGAATGACATCCGCGGAAGATAAGAGACTTGGTGCATATTTTGTCCATCTCCGGGATCTTAAATTCAACCCTGATATGGGAGATTTGAAGGAATATGATTCTCTTCGAAAGAAGGAAAGTAAAGGACTTCTGACCGCAGATGAAAAAACGTTAATTGCTAATATCCGTGAAGCAATGAGACAAAATAGAAAATTCCCTGAAAAGGTGATTAAGTACCTTTGGGATGATGCTTTTAAGTTTAATCGTGAAGTTATATTTGAAACTACTGAATATCAGAGCCTTGAGCAGGTAATCCGTGCGTTCATGTATGCCAAAGGCATTGAGCGTTTCAAGGTGTTTAAGGATAATGTGAGGGATGCGTTTACTGATACAGACGAAGAGTAAGGTGGTGATGATAGATGGATTTAGGCTCAGCTTTAAATTCAATCATGGAGTATGATATTAGAAAACATTGCCATATTAACAGTAATGAAGACGGTGACCGTTTCGTTGGTATAAAAGCGGATTCCGATAATGCTATGGTCTATTTCCCTATCGGATATGAACTGCCGGAAACCGATGCTGAAATCAGAACGGATATAAAGCATTTGATACAAGTTTTATCTGAATTTACAACCAAAGATGATAGACTGCTCGCCATCAATAAGTTTGCTGCACCACAGACGGTGGACTTTCCTATTAATGCCTATAAGAATGTTATAGAATATTACTTTTCGATTGGTGGAACATACTACGTTGAAAAAGAACAGGTGTATGTAACTGCGTCAACGGGAAAGCAGGACTGGGCAAGAACCGCAAGAAAGCAGATGCCACTTGTTCAAAGCAGAAATGGTGTGAGTTCATTTGTTTTTACGCAGTTTGAGGTTCGATCATCGACTCCTAATGATACGAAGGAGATAACGCAGATAAATCGTTTCTGTGTTTATGAAGCATTTAAAAAAATGGGATGGCTCTATGTTCCTTATATGCCGGAACAGCCAGGGCCCCATCCAGGTATCAAAACTTCGCTTGCTATATTGAATTCCAAATTAGGTTCAACTAATGATGATAAGAAAAGAAATCTGTTTCAAGCAATGAAGGATATGCTAGAGTATATTGATGAACAAACATCTGACAGACAGTTCTACTTTGGCACTGATGATTTTGACCATGTGTGGGAGAAGCTTATTGATAGAGCATTTGGGGAAAGAGATAAAGATAAGTATTTTCCTCATTCAAGATGGTTGCTTGATTATGGTAAATATAAAGAAAAAAGACCTCTGATGCCAGATTCTATTATGATTTATAATGGCAAGTATTACATCCTCGATGCTAAGTGTTATAAGTATGGTTGGACAGGGAGACCAGATCATCTTCCAAATGGTTCGTCAATAAATAAGCAAATTACATATGGTGAATATTT
>JAXFDY010000154.1:0-6315 GCA_034172985.1 Lachnospiraceae bacterium | reverse complement strand
TATATCATATTATTATAGAATAAGAAACATCAAATTATAGGGAGTACCCAGTCGGTACCCAGAGACAGATAGTGTGCATTTCCTCCTTGATTTTACTGGGTTTTTAAAGGTCTCTGTAGTTCGAGTCCCGTCTCGCGCTCTTTTTATACAAAAAAGGGTATCCGAAAGGATGCCCTTTTTGTATAAAAACGAGCCCAATTGACCTCAAACATTGATCGATATAAAGCAAAAACCGGTATTATCATTGACGATACCGGTTCTTGTGGAAATAGCTTCCTTTATGCTGCAGAAATAACTTTTCTGCGTGCCATCATCTCTCTCGCTGCACAGTATTTATCAGCCATGCTAATCAGCAGACTTTCTTTACTGCGTGGTACGCGGGTGATATTTAATGGCCACATGTGGCAGTATATAATCTCTTTTTCTAATCGTGTAAGTTGATAATGTTTTAAAGAATTATTTAAAGCTGTATCAGCATGTCCGGTGCCATGTTTCCAGGCACCAATCTGTCCACCTCTTGCATCATACAGATAGAAATCGTGAAGCATTGCCCCTTTTGCAAGGCTGCTTTCATCAATTTTGAGATGAAAGATTTTAGATAAACGGTAGGCAGTTAATGCTACATGAACACTGTGCTTAAATGTGTTGGAAGAATTGTGCTGTGCATAATTCTTCATCTGGAGTATCTTTGGGTCGTGAATCAGTTCACTCATCACTACGTAAAAATCACTCATTTTCTAACCTCATAAAAACCTCATTTCTAAAATGACCAAGACATTATATCTGCTACAGTTTTATTATAGCAGAAAATATGAAATTGTAAATTGGAAACAAGTATTGTTTCTCAAAAATAGTTATGCTATAGTATGGGTAGTTCATAAAAGTTACAGGCATTTACTCCCCAAGGGTTTCGCAAATGCCTGTAAAAAGATAATGTAGGAGGCGCGATATGAGAAAATGGCAGAGAGTAATGTATCAGCCGAATCTTCCGTTGGGAGAAAACAATAAGAGGGTAACGGCATGTGAGGAACATATTCAGTTATCGAAAGATGCGGCAAAAGAAGGTATGGTATTATTAAAAAATGAAGAGAAAACATTGCCTTTGAAAAAAGGAGCCAGAGTTGCCCTGTTTGGAAAGGCGGGTTTTGATTATGTGAAAGGCGGAGGCGGAAGCGGTGATGTAACCGTAGAGTATGTGACAAGTCTTTATCAGGGATTGTCGGATTTAAAAGATAGAGTACATGTTTTTGAAGGACTTTCTTCTTTTTATAAAAAGAATATCAGTCAGCAGTATGAGGAGGGTGTGCAGCCGGGGATGACAAAAGAACCGGAGCTGCCGGATGATTTGTGCCGGGAAGCAAGAGCCTATGCAGACACAGCGATTGTATCTGTCTGTCGTTTTTCCGGAGAAGGATGGGACCGTCAAAGCAGTTTTGATGCCGGTAAAAGTTTCCGGTATGAAGATCCGCTGTTTAAAAAATCCCGGGAAATTTTTGAGGATGGGGATTTCTATCTTTCCCATGCCGAAAAAGCTATGATTGAAAAGGTGAAAAGATATTTTTCAAAAGTCATTGTTGTATTAAATGTAGGTGGAATGGTAGATACAAGCTGGTTTGCCAGGGATACGGGGATTCAGTCAGTCCTGATGGCATGGCAGGGAGGTATGGAAGGCGGAAAAGCTGCAGCAGAGCTTTTATGCGGTCTTGGAACTCCTTCTGGGAAATTGTCCGATACATTTGCAAAACGATTGGAAGATTACCCGTCTTCCTATAATTTTCATGAATCAGAAGATTATGTGAAATATACAGAGGATATATATGTGGGATACCGGTATTTTGAAACTATACCGGGTGCTGCAGAAAAAGTAAATTATCCATTTGGGTTCGGGTTGTCTTATACGGATTTTCAGTGGTCTGTCTTGGAAACAAAGGAAAAAGACGGCATGATAGAGGTACGGCTGCAGGTGACCAATACAGGAACATACGAAGGAAAAGAAGTGTTCCAGCTATATGGATGTGCTCCTCAGGGTCTGTTGGGAAAAGCGGCAAAAAGCCTTGTAACATTTGAAAAAACAAGATTATTACAGCCTGGAGAGACGCAGATGATTCGGCTGAATTTCCATATACAGGATTTAGCATCTTATGATGATTTGGGAAAGATACAGAAATCGGCATATGTGCTGGAGGCGGGGGACTACAGATTTTTTGTGGGAACATCGGTCCGTGTAGGGCAAATGCTTGATTACGTTTATCATCTTGATCAGGATAAAGTGGTGAAGCAGTTGTCCGCAAAGCTGGTACCTACATCGCTGGATAAGAGAATGATGGCAGATGGAACGTTTGAAGAACTGCCTGTGACAGAAGGCCATGATCCGGATGAGTGTGCCATGGAGCGTGTTTCCAGAGAGGAGTCGGATGGATACTCTCCTGCCGTGAGAGCATTGCCGGGAGTCTATTTATGGAATCATCCATATAAAAAAGGTATTCGTGTATTTGCGGAAGTTGCAGAAGGAAAAATGTCATTGGACGATTTCCTGAATCAGATGACAGATGAAGAAGTGGCACATCTTTTAGGCGGTCAGCCAAATACAGGCGTTGCCAATACATTTGGGTTTGGTAATATGCCGGAGTATGGAGTTCCATCCGTTATGACGGCAGATGGACCGGCAGGTCTTAGAATTGCGCCACAGTGTGGAGTCAATACTACTGCATGGCCTTGTGCCACATTACTTGCATGTACATGGAACAGAGATCTGGTATATCAGGTGGGAGAAGCCGGGGCCAAAGAGGTGAAAGAAAACAATCTTGCGGTATGGCTGACACCGGCGGTAAATATACATAGAAGTCCACTGTGCGGAAGAAATTTTGAGTATTATTCGGAAGATCCGCTGCTTACAGGAGAACTGGCATCTGCCATGGTACAGGGAATCCAGTCTCAGCATATCAGTGCATCGGTAAAACATTTTGCGCTAAACAATAAAGAGACAAACCGGCGTGACAGTGATTCCAGAGTATCCGAGAGAGCAGCCAGAGAAATATATCTTAAGGCTTTTGAAATAATTGTAAAAAAAGCAGAACCGTGGTGCATTATGTCATCCTATAATATTATTAACGGATATAGAGCATCAGAGAACAGGGAGCTTTTGGAAGATATTTTACGGGGAGAATGGGGATTCGAAGGAATGGTTACAACTGACTGGTGGAATTTCGGAGAACATTATCTTGAAGTAAAGGCAGGAAATGATGTAAAGATGGGATGTGGATTTCCGCAGAGTTTAGTGAAGGCGGTGAAAGCCGGATTACTGACAAGAGATAAGATGAATGTTTGTGCAAAACGAATTCTGGAACTGATTTTAAAGATAGACTAAGGAGAATTACATCATGACGTTAGATAAGTTAGAAATTGGAAAAGATGCCGTTATTGAAGCAGTAAGATGTCAGGAGCCCTCATTGCGTAAGCATATTCTGGATATGGGACTGACTCCGGGAACAGAAGTGACTCTCATGAAGATTGCACCCATGGGAGATCCCATAGAATTAAGAGTGCGTGGATATGAATTGACACTCAGAAAAGAAGATGCAGCTCATATCGATATTAAAGATATCCATGATGCCCATCAATGTATGAGAAAAAACAAAGAATACAGACATGTGGAGCATCCGCGCATGGGTGAGGAACAAGCATATCATGTAAAGAAAAAAGGTCAGGAAATTCCGGAAGGAGAGCAACTGACATTTGCACTGGCAGGAAATCAGAATTGCGGAAAAACCACGTTGTTTAACCAGCTTACCGGATCGAATCAGCATGTTGGAAATTTCCCGGGTGTTACTGTAGATAGAAAAGATGGGATTATTCGTAATCATGGGGAAGCCACGGTGACAGATCTTCCTGGTATTTATTCCTTATCTCCGTACACAAGCGAAGAAATTGTTACGAGAGAATTTTTAATTAAAGATAAGCCAAGTGGGATTATTAATATATTGGATGCAACCAATATTGAGCGAAATCTGTATCTGACGATGCAGTTGATTGAACTTGATATTCCCATGGTATTGGCATTGAACATGATGGATGAAGTCAGGGAAAACGGTGGAACTATCAATATTAATGCATTGGAATCAGAACTCGGCATTCCGGTCATTCCTATCTCCGCAGCTAAAAATGAAGGAATCGGAGAATTGATTGACCATGCCATTCATGTGGCAAGGTATCGGGAATGTCCTGGAAGAATGGATTTTTGTGATGCAAACGGGGAAGATTCCGGTGCGGTTCACCGCTGCATCCATGCTATTATTCATTTGATAGAAGATCATGCAAACCGATATCATATACCGGTAAGATTTGCGGCTACAAAACTGGTAGAAGGCGACAAACTGATTTTGGATGCATTGAAACTGGATAATAATGAGATAGATACTCTGGAACATATCATATCCCAGATGGAAGAAGAAAGCGGAAAAGACAGGGAGGCTGCTCTTGCTGATATGCGTTTTTCGTTTATTGAGAGAGTCTGTGAAGAAACTGTAGTGAAACCGTCGGAGAGCAAAGAACATCTCAGAAGCCAGAAGATTGATAAAATACTGACAGGAAAATACACGGCCATTCCGGCTTTTTTAGGAATCATGGGATTGGTGTTCTGGCTGACTTTTGGCGTGATAGGTACTGCTCTGTCAGATTTAATGGATATGGGAATCGATTGGCTGACGGATGTATGTGATCAGGGACTGACAAATTATGGTATTAATCCTGTGGTGCATTCTCTGGTGATTGATGGTGTGTTTGCAGGCGTGGGAAGTGTACTCAGTTTCCTGCCGATTATTGTGACCTTATTCTTTTTCCTTTCTATTTTGGAAGATAGCGGCTATATGGCAAGAGTTGCTTTTGTTATGGACAAACTTGTGCGAAAAATCGGATTATCAGGACGAAGCTTTGTACCGATGCTGATTGGTTTTGGATGTTCCGTTCCTGCTATCATGGCCACGAGAACACTGCCTTCTGATAGAGACAGGAAAATGACGATTCTGCTTACTCCTTTTATGAGCTGCTCTGCCAAACTTCCGATTTATTCGCTTTTTGCGGCTGTGTTTTTTCCAAAGCATGCTGCACTTGTAATGATTGGATTGTATGTGATAGGTATACTGGTTGGTATTTTGGTGGCTTTTGTATTAAAAAATACAACGTTTAAGGGAGAACCGGTTCCTTTTGTTATGGAACTGCCAAATTATCGTATGCCAAGCGTAAAAAGTGTGAAACAACTGATTTGGGATAAAGCAAAAGATTTTGTGACAAGAGCATTTACCGTAATTTTTGTGGCGACGGTGATTATATGGTTCTTACAGACTTTTGATACAAGATTAAATGTAGTTTCAGATTCTTCGGAGAGTCTTCTTGCTATGGCGGGAAGTTTGATAGCACCTATTTTTGCACCACTTGGATTTGGGGATTGGAAGATGTCAACGGCTTTGATTACCGGATTTACGGCAAAAGAGAGTGTAGTGAGTACCCTTACAGTTTTGCTGGGTGGTTCCGCAGCCAATATCAGTACTGTGTTTACCGGATTTACGGCATTTGTATTCCTTGTCTTTTCTCTGCTGTATACACCATGTGTGGCAGCAGTGGCGGCAGTCAAGAGGGAAATCGGTGGAAAAAATGCTGCTGTTGTTGTGGTATTTCAGTGTGTCATTGCATGGCTTGTAGCATTTTTCGTTCGGATGTTAGGAATGGTGCTGGGAATCGCATAATGGAGATAAGATGGATATTTTAAGTATATTGATTTTAATTGTATTGGGAATATGGTTTGTATTTTCGATTTATTGGATGAAAAAAGAAAAAGGAAAAAGTTGTAATGGAGCCTGCAGTGCCTGTAGTATGGACTGCAGGAAGAAAGATAAATTTATTTAAAAACAGAGTTTTAATAATATAATTAAAAAAATAAAACTTATATTGACAGCATACTATAGAATAGTTAAAATAAACTTATCAATTTGTGAAAGAAATTATGGTTAGTTTATGACAGTAGGAATATAGAAAGGTATTCTTTGTGTTTCGAAAGGGGAAAGGGGATAAATAAAATGAAAAAAAATTCTTATCGGCTTGTTTCTATAGTTGCTATGATGGGAATGATTATTACTGGATGTTCTTATCATGAGTTTGAAGATGATTTGATGTCGAAGATTCGTGGTGAAACAAAAAATTCTATAGATGAGGATCAACCGGCAGAAACACCAGTGCCGATAGAAATTAATCAAGTAGAAGATAGAATTTACGAGCAGGGAGAGATTCCTGAAAGTGAATTTGGTGTAAATTATAATGTGG
>JAXFDY010000152.1:0-3718 GCA_034172985.1 Lachnospiraceae bacterium | reverse complement strand
TCATTCACATTCAACAGAGAGTTAAACTCTCCATTGAAAATTTGTTTGAAGTAACCGTTATTTGCGGCTTTACCTTTTAATACTATTGTACAATCTAATGGAGATATATTCTGCTTTTGCAGGAGATTCTTTAAATCAGATACGATCTTGCCATCGTTATTGAATTTTAAGTCATTAAGTTCACGCATCGAAATGAAGCACTCTCTTGTATGCCCATCACTAAAGAGTACATTCTGATGAAATTCTATTTCGCCACTAGACAAGAAGTCTTCTGCGATTTTTGTTAGTATAGGAATTTCATCGTCTTGATTTAGAAAGTAATTTTGATATCCCAACGACTCCCATAATTTACTTACAGCTGTTTCTACTCTTGGATCACGACCACGATTTGGCATAATTGAACTGCCCATATAATTGTGAGTTTTAGTTTCATATAAACTCATAAACAGGTCTTTTCCGTCACTTGTAACACATACAGCATAATTTGTAGAGAATGATGATGCCTCTACAACTATTTGGTCGTAGTCTATTGTTGCCAGGTTGCTATATCCTCCTTTTACGAAGCAATCTTTTACGAAAAGTCTTTCATTTTCGTCGATGTCTGAATTGAATACAAAGCACAATGGCATTGAAGCAATATTTTGCTCCAATCTTCCATATTGTCCTATTAATACAGAATCAAAAAAATGTGTAAGATATTTCTCGATTGCATTCTTCAATAACGTATTATAGTGATACTCATTGCCCTTGTATTTGTACATCCCGACAGTTTTCATAGTTTGGAACACATCAGTATATGCATGTGGACTCTGATGCATTGCTTCTTCTATGGCAAATTGACCTATTTGTATGTCATTGCCAAAACAATAGATAGCAAGGGGTAGAGCAGATCCTTCACCTGTGAAAGATGCGAATTTGCTCTCCCCATCACTTCTATTATAAAGAAATGAAATCTTCTTCTTTGATAGTTCTATAAGAATACAAAAATTCATTGTCTGTTTGCTATTATCTTAGTTTTGGCAAAAGAATTTCGTCGTAGAACTTCATGCCTTCAAGGATGATGATGGGTGCGACGAAGTCAAACTTATTATTAGGTCCTTTATCTTGAACTGCTTTTCGATATTCTGGCAATGCCTGAATATACCCATTGATATTCATATTCTTAAAGCCATTTATAAAGTCTCCCTGATTCAATTTTTTGTCAAGGTTGTATAGATTCTTAGCGTAGGTGAAGAATACATTTGTGAAATCCATAAACTTCTTGCATGTCATCTCACCTGTACCATCAACCGGTCCCATGAAATAATTGCCAATATGTTCCATAAATTCACTCGTTATTGAGTTGTCATATTTCAAATTGACAATTGTTCCATCTATTGTTTTTATGCTAAATCCTTCTTCACCAAGAATTTCAATAGCTTTGTCTTCCTCTGGAACGACAAGACCTCCTCCTGCTGCTTGGAGTGATGACATTGCCAAACCTTTTGAAACCTCGAACTTGTTATCTGGTGAGCTCTTGGGCGTTAGTGCTATTGCTGGAGGACCATACAAAAGATTCTTTGCTTGATCTATACCTCCAAATCCATGGATGAACATTTCATTGCTGTAATTTTTTGCTCTATCAAAGTTTGTACAGCTGAACCATTCAAAGATTCTAGAGCCCTTACCTGCAAATACGATCTGGACTTGCGGACGCCAGTCTTTACCAGGACCATCTTCTGATCTACGTACTTCTTGGATCAACTTGTTGGCAAGCTGACCTGCATAGTACATAATCAATCCTGTTACATAGAGGTTAACACAAAAAAGTTCTGGACTATAGGCACTTATACATTTATAGAAATCGACTAACTGTTCAGAGTTCAAATTGTCAACAATCTGTTCATAGAAATATGGCGCTGTTTCTTGTGAGTAAGTATTAGGACCCATATTCAAGCCCAAA
The DNA here is from genome assembly GCA_034172985.1 of Lachnospiraceae bacterium. GTDB lineage: Bacteria > Bacillota > Clostridia > Lachnospirales > Lachnospiraceae > CAG-303. Next base: position 1,776 of record JAXFDY010000152.1, on the reverse strand, counting down.
ATTCGAATGTGATATTTTTCACAAATTGCATCAAGTACCTTCTTAAATGTTGGGATGCTCTTCGTTGCTCCAGATATGCGCTGTGCAGCAAAACGTATAGAATTCTGCTTAATCATTGCACTACGCAGTTGTCCTTTTTTGTCTTTCATCTTGCACAATGCCGAAATGTCTGTGGTACTTCCACCAACATCAAAGCAGAGCACAATATGCTTGGCATCAACGAAAATATTTTTATCGTTAGACATATAGTTTGCAACAGCACAAGCTTCTGTAAGGCAGCTTTCCTGATTAACATCGATAAAGTCGAATTTTATTGGTCCACCGTCTGGCTTCAAATCAACAGGTTTAGCTTTTACGTTTTCTGTGTCCCATCCACCGACATCTGCCAATGTGTCATTCCATCCGCCATTTGAAGTGCCAGAGTCAGCCCCCCAGCCTCCATCTGAAAATGCAGGACTTCCCCAATTATTATCAGACTCGGTATTACTAGAGTCAGAGTTCCAACCACCATTTGAAGCAGAATTCCATGGTTCATTCTGTGAGGCAGAAACACCCCAAGCGCCATCTGTATTTTCAATCTTGACATGTTTAGCACGCCATTCTGTAACATTGAGAAGTTTCTTTACACCATTGTGGTCGGTTACAGGACATAGCGTATTTAAATTGTTCCAGATTTGATCGTAATCCATCACAAGGCTATCGCCCATCGCAGAAGGATAACTCCATTTTAACTTAACAGGAACTACATCATCTGTAAAAAGCTGTGCATAAATTTGCAAAAGCAATGAAGATAAAAATGCCGTTTTATGAGCCTTATCGATTTCTTGGTCACTCCACTTCATATTATGAATCAGAGTAGCTGTTGTTCCTGTGCCATTGATGAATTCTACTTTTATCTTGTCATCTTGTATTGAAGTTACAGGTAGATTCTTGCAGAAACAAGGGAATCCACCAGACACCTCCTTCTTGCGCAATGAATCCTGACTACCATTGGTCGGGAAACGCTTGAAGTCTTGCAAAGCAAGAATACTTTTTATTGCGTTTGATGTAAGTTTCTGTCCTTGGAAGAAGAACAAACTGTTTTCTATAGTTATTGGCGTATCTTTGCCATGCATATCACATAGAAGCGATATGCGAAGATCAGTGAATATAATACCCTGAGGATCTTCACCCTTCACTGTATCATAGTATGCCACAGATGTGTTAGTACTACCAAAATCAATACCAAGGTGAGCATCTCGTAATTCACGAGTCTCTTCAAGTCTATTCCATGGCATGCGCTTGCCTGTTTCTCGAGCGTACCTTATCAATATATATCCACTCTCTTTCGTTGTGGTTGTGAGTCTGACTCCCTTGAAAGGATGTGAACTTTCATAGATTTCGTACTGATACTTGCTATCAGCCACACGATGGTCTGCAACGATATGTAACTTTGCATTTGTTTTATCACTTTCGATAACATGACCATTATCTGCAAGATACATGAAGTTGTTGTCATCGTCTTTAATTACGTTAAAGAAGGGGTCGTTTTCATCACCCACGAAAGGTACTGCGCGGAATGGACAATCTTCGGAATGTACGTTGTGAGGAATCTCTGAATAGAAGAAGTATCTATTCCATTGCTTTGAAATGAAATTTGGCCAAAGAACAAGGTCCTTCTTGTGTATCATTTCTGAACGAACCTTGTAAGTCACATTTATCGCCTTGGTTTTATTGTCATCTGTAATAATAGCAAGTTTAACGTCAAGAGTGTTGTTCTGTTCATCAAATGTAGCC
>JAXFDY010000142.1:0-2050 GCA_034172985.1 Lachnospiraceae bacterium | reverse complement strand
TTGTAACCTGCTGACTGAAAGATTTTTTCCAGCTCAGCTTTTGTAAAGGTTTTTACTCCTTCTGTACCCGGATAACCTTCTATTCCTTCAAAATACAATCCTACATGGTCCTCTTTACAGCCTGCAAAATACTTGAGTCCCATCCGGTTTTCAATTGCAATAAGAATTTTTCCCCCGTCTTTTAAATGACTGTTCAGTTTATCCAAAAATGTGACATAAGGATTTTCGCATCCCATATACATCTCTGCATACTCAAAAACCCCAATGAGCGTAATATAATCATATTTTTCCTCTAAATGAGTCTCGACTTCATTGAAATTTCCGACCATAATCTCCAGATTATCACAGTCTTTATGTCTGTTGGCATTTATCAGACTTCTTCTTTTGGAAAGCTCTATCGCAGTTACATCCTTTGCACAATCCAACATAGCACCTGTCACCGCACCACATCCTGCACCGATTTCGAGTACCCTGTCTTCTTTCTGAAACGGATACCACCGCAGGATATTTTCTCTCTGCTTTGACAAATGATACATAACTGCCCATGACTTTCTATCCAGAATCACCTCATCATACCGGTCCGGACTATATGTTTTGACAATCTCTAATAATTCATTTTCAATGTCTCCATCGCTATATAAATCTTCTCCCGGATAATAATCCAGATTCAGTCTGACTTTGCCAACCTTTTCAATCATAAACTTTTCTTTCTCCCATTTTTATAAATATTCCACCTCGGATTTCATATCATAAAAACCGATGGTATTTCTTGTAGACAATACTTCGATGTTGCAGGCATCATACAAACGATTGTAAACTACAAATTCTTCCACCTCATAACCGGTACAGCCAAGTGATAAGAGATACTGGCCTCCCTGCAGATCCATACGCTGCTTAAACTGGACAGATACTACCTGTCCTGCCTTTCCTTCTTCCAGGTTCTTTTCCTCCAGCATCGTATTTGTTCCGGTAATTTCAGTTCCTTTAATATCTTTTATTGTAAAAGCGAAGATTGGACGAACGATATCTTTATGAAATCTGATTTTCATACGGATTGCAAATTCTTCGCCTTTATAGATTGAATTTGATATTTCCCCATAATTATTGACTACCGCAAAGTCTATGATTTCAGCTTCTTTTCCACCGTAATCAATAATATTCGGATTAATCAGCATCTTTTCCTTCCAGAATTTTCCTGTTTCTTCTTTTGTAAATTCTATCTTGTTTTCCTGACCTTCCACCGGCTCTTCGTTCTCCATGATTTCGCCGCCATCATACTGGTTAACAAGAATCTTTTTATAAATATCCACTACTTTGGATGTTTTTCCGATACTGATCTGATGCCCTTTGTCAATCAGAAGACATCTGTCACAATATTTTAATACGCTGCTCATATCATGCGATACGAATAAAATCGTCTTACCTTTTTCTTTAAATTCATTAAACTTCTGATAACATTTTGCCTGAAAGAAAATATCTCCAACACTCAATGCTTCATCAACGATCAGAATATCAGGCTCAACATTAATCGCAACAGCAAATGCAAGTCTTGCAAACATACCACTGGAATATGTTTTGACTGGCTGGTTGATAAAATCTCCAATCTCAGCAAATGCTACGATGGAATCAATCTTTTTCTCCATTTCCTTATCAGAAAATCCCATCATGGTACCATTGAGATAAATATTCTCAATACCGGTATACTCCATGTTAAAACCTGCTCCCAGCTCAAGAAGTGCGCTTATCTTTCCATTTACCTCATAGCTTCCTCCGGAAGGGTTTAAAACGCCTGTCAGAATCTTTAACAATGTAGATTTACCGGAACCATTTGTTCCGATAATGCCGACACACTCTCCCTTTTTTACATCAAAGCTGATATCATCCAGTGCAAAGTGGTCACTATGATAGCTTTTTTTTGTAATAGACATGGCTTCTTTTAACCGGTTCATTGGTTTGTCATAGAGTTTATATACTTTACTGATATGATTAACTGTAATTACACTCTCACTCATAAATTAACTCCATTCTATTCTATAATACATCTGAAAAA
>JAXFDY010000132.1:0-2756 GCA_034172985.1 Lachnospiraceae bacterium | reverse complement strand
AGATAATCAGCAGTTGATATTCGCTATAAATCATTCATTCTATCCAAAGCGAGTGAACGCTACAGCCCTTTCCACCACGGCTGCCATCATTCTTCATGGCTCACGTAACGGCTGGGAGTACTGGATGAATGAGGATGGCCTACAATTAGGACAGGTTGAAGGACTAAGAAATAATAACGAATAAATCAAAGACTAATGAAAAGTAAGATAATAGGACAGGGTTATAACCTGGAAGAGAATACATCAGCAGCAAAAGAGCTTATAGAACTGTTTAATTCGGATAAATACGATAAGTTTACATGCTTGGTGGCATTTGCAAGTTATGGGGGAATTACTGCATTAACACCTCACATCTTAAGGGCAAAGACAAATGATGTCACAATAAAGATAATACTTGGTGTAGATCAGAAGTGTACATCCAAAGAGGCTTTGGAAGAAGTGCTTTCTTGGGGTGTGGATTCATACATCTACTATACTCTGAATACTAATATTTTCCATCCTAAAGTGTATCTTTTTGAGAACAGCGACTACTATACACTCATTGTAGGATCAAACAATCTGACAGAAGGAGGTTTGGTGCGCAATGTTGAATGTTCGTTACTGGTTCAAGATATGCAAGGCACATCTGTGCATAGTGCTTTCTATGCCTATTGGAAAGGCATTCTTAATTCTACAGAAGAGAATCTTTACCCAATCACTCAGGAACTGATAGATCAATTGTATGAGGAGAAAATCATTCCTAGTGATAGTGAACGTACAATGGCATCTGCCGAAAAACGTGCCAGTGTTTCGTCAGAAAGCAAGAGATTGTCAATGTTCAAGAGTTCTGGTGTACAAAAGAATCCAGAAGGTTTTGAGCCTAAACGATTAAAACGAAAGATCAATACGAAGAAGACTGCTGTTTTAGATGACGCGACTAAATCTACAGAAGTTATTGAGACACCAGTAGAAATTGGCGAGGAAGTTTTGATTGCTGAGATTGGAGGAGGTCCAAGATGGAAACAGGTAAACTTTCCTATTGCTATTTTTGAGGAATTCTTTGGTGCAGAAAGAGGTAACAATGACTATTGGATAAGCATAATGAACATTGCGCAAGATGGTTCATTAGGTGAGGTTGAGAAAAGGCAAGCGGTTTCTGTAAAGAGCCGTAACTACCGGTTTGAAATACATTGTGAAGAAACGAAAGGTGAGTATCCAGGCGATGATGTACGGCCGATTGTGATTTTTATTAAGTTAGATAGTGATGAGTTTCTTTATCACGTTCTTCTTGCAAAGCATGATGCATACGAGAAAGTTAAAGATTACCTATATCGTGAAACAAAGAATAAGGCTCGTGAATTGAAACGTGCGATAGTACACGTAGAAGCATTACATGCCCTTTATCCAGAATTAGTTATCTAATGAGTTACAATTTTAGAACATTAAACTATCTTGGTAGTAAGTTGCGCTTGTTGGACTTCATCGAAGATAAAGTACTTGACGTAACACCACGAGAAGCCGGAATCTGTGATTTATTCGCGGGTTCTGGTTGTGTGTCGCGTAAGTTATCGCGTCTGCACCCTGTTGTCTCCTGTGATATTCAAGGCTATTCAAAAGTAATAGGTAATGCTTTACTCCACAAATTTGACGTGATGGATAAGACCATCGAAGATTTCTTCAAGTCATTAGACAACGAATACGCCAATAAGTTGAGAGAGGCTTTTGCTCCTTTGATTGAATTAGAACAAGATGCTATCGATAGTAAAAATCTCGAAGTGCTAACTTGCATCCTTGAACATGGATCGTTAGAGGTGTTCAACATTGAGCACAACCCTTCTTGTTTATCAGATCAATTAGTGGTTGTTTACAAAACCCTCAAGAAAGACGGATTGGATGATGTACGTTCATTGATTAGTCGCTACTATGGTGGTGTCTATTTCTCCTACAAGCAAGCTGTTGAGATTGATATTATTCTGGAGAATATTCATAGATTAGTTTCAGAAGAAAATCGTGACTTGTTCCTTGCTGCTCTTTTAAGTACAGCAAGTGATGTTGTTGATACAGTAGGAAAGCATTTTGCACAACCAATAAAGGCAAGAGACTCCAAAGGCAACATAAAGGTAACTGTTTACAACAAGGCTGTCAAGGACAAAACGATTGATGTTGTTGCACTCTATCGCGAATGGTTGTTAAAGTATAAGAATCTGTGTAAGAGTGATTTTCAACACATCACGATGCTAGGTGACTATGAACAATGTTTGAAAGCACTTCCTGACAACGTGAAAACCGTGTATGCTGATCCTCCATACACACGTGACCATTATAGTCGCTATTACCATGTGCTGGAAACATTGACACTTCGAGACACCCCAAAGATTTCAACAGTGACAGTTCACGGTTCAACCCATGTGAGCAATGGTATCTATCGAGAAGACCGTCATCAGTCGCCTTTTTGCATTAAGAGCAAAGCTCCAGATGCATTCCGCAAGATGTTTGAGCTCACGGCTTCTACAGGCAGGAAACTATTGCTTTCATACTCTCCATACGATGAAACAAAAAAAACTCATCCTCGTGTAGTGACTATGCAGCAACTTATTGCGCTCGCTGAGGAATATTTTGATAATGTCGAGACAGTTTCTGCTGGTAGTTTTAAGCATAACAAGCTTAACTCAACAGAACATTTCCTTGAAGCTTCCGATGAGGCGGAACTGTTGATAGTATGCACTAATAACGAATAATCCGTAAGATTCAATGCAGTTAAAAGACAATATAAAATT
>JAXFDY010000120.1:0-2222 GCA_034172985.1 Lachnospiraceae bacterium | reverse complement strand
TCACGTGTTACTAGCCTTACTGTTGAGCAAATAACTGCTATTTGCAGGGTGGAGTATGCAGGGACAATGTGGCTCTTAAATAGTGAACATATCAAAGCCGGAAGCCTTAGTAATACTGAGGTTTGGTAGATATGTTCAGCTTGACAAGCCTTTTTTATAGGTTGGGTATGCGGAGATATTAGGATGTGGGAACGATACTAGCATAAAAATGATGAAAATTATCCTTAAATCATACAAACATTGTATGGAAAATTTCCGAATGGCGATTTTTAGTTATCAAGCAGGATTTTAGTGGTTTGATGTAGAATTACAAAAAGCTAATGATTTTCTGTTGAACGTGGGCTGAGACCTTCGTGTAAGCTTAATGATATTTAAATAAAGAGGGTAGATTTCGTGAAAGCAAATGAAAGCCAACTGTTGAGACTTTTGGATGGAAATGATAAAAAATTCATCATACCTGTCTATCAGAGACCGTATAGCTGGAAAAAAGAAAATTGTGCCCAGCTTATGAAGGATTTGAAAGACGTCTACAAGTATAATTATAGTTCACATTTTTTTGGCTCAATCGTATTTGTGTCAGAACATAATGGCAACTGCGATGAGCACATTATAATTGATGGGCAGCAAAGAATTACTACCGTATCATTGCTGTTATTAGCTATAAGGAATTTTATAAAAGAAAATTCTAAAACAGTTTTCGACTTGAACCCTGATAAGATTTCATCTTATCTCACTGATATATATGCTGATGATGATAAAAAATTAAAACTAAAATTGGTACAGGGGGATGATACAGCGTATGATAATTTGATTCATGAAAAGCCCCCTGTTGCTGATAATTGTGTATCAGTAAACTATGAATATTTTTATTCTGAACTACAGAAGCTATCTACAGATGAGATCAAAGCGCTGTTTGATGCAATTACGAAATTAGATATCGTTAGTATATCTCTTAAGCCGGCAAATGGTGATGACCCACAGCTTATATTTGAAAGTATGAATTCTACGGGTCTTGATTTGGAGGCTTCTGATAAGATAAGAAACTATGTTCTTATGGGTATGAACGCCAAGGATCAAGATAGATTCTATAGGAAATATTGGGAGCCATTAGAAAAACTTGTTAACAGGAAAAACATCACAAAATTTTTTAGGTATTATCTAGATGTAAAGTTAAGAAGAGCAGTGGTTGAAAAGAGACTATATACTGAGTTTAAAGTGTATAAAGAGCAGTGTGGACTCGCTATGGAAGATATATTGGCCGATATATTGAAATATGCAGGGTATTTTAATGACATTGTATGTCAGTCAAATTTGAAAACATGCTATACAGAAACACTTGCAAGGATTAATAAGCTGGAAGTTAATACCTGTATTCCGCTATTATTGGATATTTTTGATGCAGAGGCTGACGGTTTGATTTCCTCTGAGGACGCAAAAAAATCAATAGAAATTATTGAGAACTACATTATTAGAAGAGAAATCTGCGGCTTAGAAACAAATCAGCTTAATAAAGTGTTCGTAACATTAGGTGCTGAAATAGAGAAAGACATTGAGGAGGATAACGTTTCATATTTTGATGCCTTTAAGAGAGAAATACTAAGAAAGGCTGGAAAGGCAAGATTCCCGAATAACCATGACTTTAGGGATAGATTCATTACATATGAGTTGTATAATGCAAAATCTGCAATGAGGAAAAATATCCTCGAAAGGCTAGAAAACTATAATTCCAAGGAAAAAATAGCAGTTGAAGAACAGATTGCAGATGGAACATTAACTATTGAGCATGTTATGCCACATACTCTGACGGATGAATGGAAAAATTCTCTTGGAGGTAAGTGGGAACTGATACATAGCAAATATATTGACACACCGGGGAATCTCACTCTTACTGCATATAATAGCGAATATAGTAATTTTTCTTTTGAAAAAAAGAAGAATCTTCCAAAGAAAGGATTTGTTTATAGCAAGTTGTCTTTGAATGACTACATTCAAAGGTGCAATTCTTGGGGAGAAGATGAAATCATAGAAAGAGCGAATCTGCTTTATGATTTAGCAGAAAAAATTTGGTGGATTCCACAGACTGAATATACAGCATCCGATTCAACTGCTTTGGTTAACTGGGACGAAGAGTATGATTTTACTAGTAAAAGTATAAATTATGTATCAATAATGGGGGTCGTGAAAAAGGTTACTAATATAACTGATGTATATAAAAAAGTCCA
>JAXFDY010000116.1:0-2054 GCA_034172985.1 Lachnospiraceae bacterium | reverse complement strand
ATAGTTTTACAGGCAATGCTGATACTGTACCTGCAATCTTATTTATTGCTCCTTTGATGTCAGGTATTTCAAGTGCCTGACTTCTTGTAATTTCTGTGTTTCCCATAAGTGACTTTAAAAGATCAGCTGATACATTTGTGTCCGAATCGGTCACTTTTTCACTTGTATCTGCCCGTTCTTCCTGCTTCCACCATTTCAGCAGTTTCATTGTGTATTCCTCCTAAATTACCTGTACAACAAAATTTGAACCATAAAGAATTTCCTGTTGTGCCAGGTATATTGCATTGATAAGTGATACTACCATATCTACTTTTCCAACACTTCTTTTCTTGTTTACATAGCGGTTCATATTGTTATCATAAACGCATCTGGCATTTTCAAAATTGATTTCAAGTAATTGATTTTCATCATAGCAAAACTTCTTTCCAAGAATAGATTCTTTCAGTAATTTGGTCGGCATGTGAAGGGTGTCTGAGTGCTGACGGACTATAACACATTCAATTCCTTCACTCTCTAATTTCTGCATAGTTGACATAGCATTATATTTATCAAATGCAGCCTGTACAATTTCAACTCCATAAGTTTCTTCAAGGCTCAAAATAAAATTCTCCACATCCAAATAGTCTATTAGTGCTCCTTCACTTTCAAAGCAAACTTTTTGACGGATAAGTTTATCATAATCAACATTCTCCTTTTGCCTTTTCTCCTTCTTTTTATCGCCCGGAATCCAGCCCCATACTTTGGCATAGATGATATTATCCTCTACTGTCACCATAGCAACAGAAGTATTGTCTTCTGTCATGGAAAGATCAACACCAAGATATACTCTCTTGCCCTTCCAAAATTCCAAATCTTCTTTCCTGCGACATTCTCTGACATTGGTAATTTCAACATAAGCTTCTGTTCCCATGCCCTTGAATTTGATATTACAGTGCTTACACAGGAAGTTTTCGCGCTTGTTAGGGTACATAATGGCAACTGCACGCATTTCTTTCAGCTTGTTAAATACAGCTTCATTACTTACTGCGACAGGATTAGCCTGATACAGAATTGTATCATCAGTCTGCCATGAATCTTCATGTAAAAGCTCTTCATCCGGCTCATAGAGCAATCCAAAATATCGCTCCGATAAATCCCCCTGCAATCCGTCCAGTATCTTTTTCACACGGTCAATTTCATCAATCATGACATTATCGTCATTTGGATATTGTGTGCTGATAATAATACCAAGTTTATTTGCAAGTGTAATCTGTGATGAGCGCATGGCTTCTACCGGATAATCGTCAAGTGCACCTGCTTCATCTGCAAGGAAAGCATTGGCGAGTTTACCATCCATACCATCTCTTGAATATGCCAATGGAGTATATTCGGAGTCCGTCAGATTGCAGCGGATCTGGCTACGAAGCACTTTGAAATGCTTACTTATATATGGGCTTGACTTAATAATCTTTCTGATTGCTCCTTTAAGCTCTGATGAAAGAGCTAAATCCGGTGCAACGGAAAAGAACCTCGAAAACTGAGGTTCCATGAGCATGAGCAGTATAAATATAACAGCACAATTAAATGTTTTAAAGTTCTTTCGTGCAATTTCTAACAGAGCTGATTCATAATATCTTATATCCTTTCCTTCGTCATTTGACAGTTTTGTACAGAAAATGGCTGTGACCATAAACCAGGCATACGGTTCTAAACCTTCTGACATAGGACATCCCAGATCAGGATGAACCATCATTGACAATATACTTTCCAGCTTTCTATATGCTTTATCATCAAAATATGCTTTGGGATTCTTACCGTCTGCTATATCAATCCATCTCTGTGACTGTTTCTTGACATATTTACCGACATAAAAGTTACCATCTTCAAGACACCACTTTGCATATTGATACGCAACGGTATCTTTAACCATTCCGCAACAGCTCCTTTAATGGGTCCTCGTTTGCCGGTTCTTTTTTCGGAATACTTCTGAGTCCTGCTGCCACAGTCATGAGGTTCTCTTTTTCATAGTCAAACATCATTTTACGTTTAGCCTGTATTTGCTTATCAAGAGCAAT
>JAXFDY010000139.1:0-3030 GCA_034172985.1 Lachnospiraceae bacterium | reverse complement strand
TTTATTGATGGTGTAATGACGGAGTTGTCAGAGTGTTTGGTATATGGTTTGTATGTGCTGTTTAATTCTACTCTTTATGATGAGTATTACCGTATATTGAATGGATCTACTCAGGTTAATTCTACAGAAATCAATTCGATGCCTGTTCCAGAATTAAAGTGTATTCAAGAAATGGGAAGAAAATTGATGAAAAGCAGGGATTACTCAGAAGAGAATTGTAATCTGATATTGGAGGGATACTGTGGATAAAATCGAAGAAACAAGAGAATTTTTACAAAAGGTAGGAATGCCTAAAGCTCAGCAAGCAGATATATGTTGTTATGTAATATTAGCTATGGCGGGAATAAAGCCGAACATGTCGTGGAGTGAGGCAACAAATGAATGGATTCGGATTCATGACATTATACAGTTTGCTAATACCTATTATGGTGCAACTTATGCAGAAAATAGTCGTGAAACATTTCGTAAGCAGGCCTTGCATAGATTTCGTACTGCTGCGTTAGTTGAGGACAATGGTAAAGCGACCAACAGTCCCAATTACCGATATAGGTTGACTGACGAAACATTGCAGATGTTGAAAGCCGTAGGGACGAAGCAGGAACAGACAGAATTAAATCGGTTTCTCTCATACCATGAAAAACTTATGGATATTTATGCTTCAAAGAAAAAAATGACTATGATGCCGGTAAAAATAAATGGTTTGGATTTTAGCTTTTCAGCAGGTAAACATAACGAATTGCAAAAAGCTATTATTGAAGAGTTTGCACCGAGATTTGCACCGAATTCAGAGTGTTTGTATGTTGGTGATACGATTGAAAAAGATTTGGTAAAAAATGTTGATAAGTTGGAAAAATTAGGATTTGAGATTACTTTGCATGATAAAATGCCAGATGTGGTACTGTACCGTGAAGATAAGGACTGGATTTATTTTGTGGAGTCAGTAACATCTGTAGGCCCTATGGATCCAAAGCGTATACTGGAAATTGAGGAAATGACAAAAGATGTGAAGGCAGGAAAAGTATATGTAACGGCATTTCTTGATTTCAAAACATATAAGAGGTTTTCAGAGGATTTGGCATGGGAAACCGAAGTATGGATTGCTGAGATGCCAGAACATATGATACATTTGAATGGCGATAGGTTTATGGGACCACGATGAAGATAATATGGCAAGCTAAATGTTGAAAGAAGGAGTGATATGCAAGAAAAATATTGGAAATTTATGGTTCAAATAAAGGCATGGATATTTTATTTGGATTTGTATGCAGAAGATTCTTATAAATGGGATAAGAGGATTAATGTTATAGGTGCTATTGCATCATCAACTAGTATTGCGGCATGGGCTATATGGCAGCAATTATCATTTGTCTGGTCTATAATAATAGCCATTTCTCAAGTGTTGGCGGCAATAAAAAACTTTTTGCCGTACAGCAAAAGGTTAAAAATAGTAGTCCCGTTTATGGAAGATTTAAAGTTTTTGTATAATAAAATTGAATATAAGTGGTTTAAAGTAGCATCAGGAGAATTAACAGAAGAAGAAATAAATGATTTATTGTATACATTTAAGGACGAGTATACAAATATTGAAAATAAAAATTTGAAGGAAGAAACACTTTTGGAGAATGAAGATTTGAAAAAAGTGGCAGATGAAAAAACAAATTTATATTTTGAAAATAATTTTTAATGGAGGTGTTATAATGGGGACAGATAAAAACGGAAATAAAGGTACAAACAGACCAAATCAAAACGGAAGTGATAAAAGAGGATTTGCATTACCACCTACATCTTCAAAACCTCCGATGCCACCTGTACAGCCGCCTAAAAAGCAAGGAAAATGAGAATTTACAATTACATATGATTGGAGGTAGGCAATGAGAAAAGCTTTATGTGTTGGGATAGATAGCTATAAAGAGGTTGACGATTTGCATGGCTGTGTAAATGATGCAAATTCAGTTAAAGCTGCATTAGAACGAAATGGCGATGGTACATTGAATTTTGATGTAAAAATCATGTGTGCAACAAGTGAAGCATCGTATATAACTAGGACAGAATTGAAAGATGCTATTGAAGAACTTTTTAAAAGTGAATCCGAAATTGCACTCCTTTATTATTCGGGTCATGGTTCAATTGATATTTCGGGCGGATATTTATGTACAAGTGAAATTAAACGACCTGATGAAGGGCTTTCACTTAATGATGTAATGGCTCTGGTATCACAATCAAAGGCACAGAATAAGATAATCATTCTTGATAGTTGCTTTAGTGGAAGCATTGCTAATCCAACTGAAATGCCTAATTATTCTTTGCTACATAATGGGACAACTATACTTGCTGCTTGCGGTGAAGATGAATACGCAACAGAGGAACATAGTCATGGAGTTTACACATCGTTATTAGTTGAAGCACTATATGGAGGTGCAATGAATTTATTAGGGGAGGTTTCTCCGGGTAGTATTTATTCATATATAGATAGATCTCTTGGAGCATGGGAACAAAGACCGGTTTTTAAGGCAAATATTAAGAGCTTTGTTTCTCTAAGAAAAAATGCACCTCCAATTTCAATTGCAGAGTTGAGAAGAATAACGGAATTTTTTTCTACACCGTATGATGAGTATAAACTTGACCCAACATATGAACCTGACAAGCATGAGGCAGACATTAAGGAAATAAATAAGGAGCACGAAAATATTTTTTCAATTCTACAAAGATATGTAAAACTGAATTTAGTGGTTCCCGTTGATGAGGAGCATATGTATTATGCGGCGATTCATCATAAGTCTTGTAAATTAACTGCTCAAGGTCAGCATTATTGGAACTTAGTGAAGAAAAATACAATATAAGAATATTATTGAGGAGGAAAATAAAGTGATTAATGTATTTATACCGCACCGATGGAATAATAATGATTATGCAGAGATTAGTGTATTGCTGGACAGGACAAAATATAAAGTAAGGGACTATTCAGTACCGAGTAGTTCGCCATTTGATAGTATTGATAGACGCTACAATGTAGATCCACAAATAAAAAGA
>JAXFDY010000037.1:0-7199 GCA_034172985.1 Lachnospiraceae bacterium | reverse complement strand
GAAATAATTTTTACGGTCAAATTTACAATACTGGGTAATATTACAATTTGTAGCAAGTCCTACTGCCATGGCATATTCCACCACCTGCTTGTTCAATACAGGAAGTGAACCCGGCATTCCGGTACAGACAGGACAGGTATGTGTATTTGGAGCTCCACCGAATTCCGTTGAACAGGAGCAGAATATTTTTGTTTTTGTGGCCAGTTCTACATGAACCTCAAGACCAATGACTGTTTCGTACTGTTTCATTCTATTTAATCTCCATTTCTCAGATACTTAATCTCTTGCCTTTGCTGCTTCACATCTTTCATATCCTCTTGTCTGCTCGAACGTATAGGCAGCCCGGATAATATTCTTTTCCTTAAAGCAGTCACCAATCAGCTGCAACCCAATCGGAAGTCCTTTGCTGTCCACTCCACAAGGAACTGATATACCCGGAAGTCCTGCAAGATTTACAGAAATCGTATAGATATCTCCCAGATACATCTTAATCGGGTCTGCTAAGCTTTTGCCGATTTCCGGTGCAGTAGTAGGTGCAGCAGGTCCCAGAATCACATCGTATTTTTCAAATGCCTTATCAAATTCTTTCTTAATCAATGCCTTTGTTCTCAAAGCTTTCAAATAATATGCATCATAATATCCACTGCTCAAAACAAAGGAACCCAGCATAATTCTTCTCTTTACCTCAGGACCGAAGCCTTCTGACCTTGTTTTTTTGTACATATTATGCAAACCATCATAATCACCGGTACGATAACCATATTTTACGCCGTCGAATCTGGCCAGATTCGAGCTTGCTTCTGCCGATGCGATAACGTAATATGCAGGTATGGCATAATCTACCAGACCCAGATCAAATTCCTCTACGATAGCACCTTTTTCTTCCAGTACTTTTGCGGCACCAAGGATGGCATCCTTTACTTCCTTATCAAGACCTTCTCCAAAATAGCTCTTAGGTATGCCGATTTTCATGCCCATTACATCCTCAACTAAGGCACTGGTAAAATCATAATCATCTCTTTTGACAGAAGTGGAATCTTTCGGATCATAAGATGCTATGGTTTCCAGAATCGTTGCACAATCTGTTACATCTTTTGCAACCGGCCCAATCTGATCTAAAGATGAACCGTATGCAATTAATCCATATCGGCTGACTGTTCCATAAGTAGGCTTAATACCTGTTACACCACAGAAAGAACTTGGCTGTCTGATAGAACCACCGGTATCAGAACCTAATGCATAGCTGCATTCCTCTGCAGCAACAGCTGCACAGGAACCGCCGGAAGAACCTCCCGGTACATGTTTCTCATTCCATGGATTTTTTGTCACTCCATAAGCAGAAGTTTCTGTAGTACTTCCCATGGCAAATTCATCCATATTTGTTTTTCCAATGATTACAGCTCCGGCTCTTTCCAGATTCAATACTGCCTCCGCTGTATATGTCGGATAAAAGTTTTCAAGGATTTTAGAACTGCAGGTCGTAAGCATATCTTTCGTACACATATTATCTTTGATTGCCACCGGAACCCCTGCCAGAGGACCATCGAGTATTCCATCATCAATTAATTTCTGAACCTCATCTGCTCTCTTCAAAGCCCCCTCTTTATCTATCGTCACATAACAGTTATAGGTATCATCCAATGCTTCGATTTGACTGATTGCTGCTGTTACAGCCTCTACAACAGATACTTCCTTGGCTTTTATCTTTTTGCCCAGCTCTACAGCTGTAAGACTCATTAAATTCATGTTATACCTCTTTCCGCAATTAATCTACTGTCTTTGGAACTACAAAGCTTCCGTCTTTTTCTTCCGGAGCATTCTTTAAAATATTGTCTCTGTCATCACCATTTACTACCACATCTTCCCTGAACACGTTATTTACCGGGAACACATGAGACATAGGCTCTACCCCTGTTGTATCAAGTTCATTTAATTTATCAATATAATCCAGCATGCTGCCCATATCTTTTTTTGCTTTTTCTTTTTCTTCGTCATTCAATTCTAACTTTGCGAGAATTCCTACATATTCGATGGTTTCATCTGATATAATATTTGCCATTGTTTACCTCCCGGCATATCACCGATTTTTATATTTATTTGACACTTGATTTTCTGTCATTACGAAAAATACTCTGTAAAATATTTTTCCACTACAGATTTTCCCGGAAAATATTTACTTAATAATGGTTTTAACTGTTTCTTTTTCTTCTTGTACATCATCTTCTTCTCATCAGAAAGCAATACCACCTGTGCCATAAGATTTTCCGGATCTTTATTGGCAGCTTCGTTAATCAGCTTTCTTCCATTGAGCTTGATTTCATCTGTATACGTGATGACAGATGCAAATGCAAAGGGATTGACCTCCATCATATATCCAAACAGCCATAATGTATCTGCGTCATCCCAGAATTTCTCTTTTGCTTTCGCCTGTAAATCTTTTAAGCTTGATTTTAACGCGGCTCTCTGCTCCTTTGTATCCATACCGCAACGGTCTTTAAATGTAAGCGCATACCAGTTCTGTACTGTTAAACGGAATAAAATATCTCTTCTTGCCGGCTCTTCCTTATATTTTTCCTCAAGATATTCGATGGTTTTTTCCCACTGGTCATTCTCTTCATACTCATCCAGTTCTTCATCCGAATAGAAGAAATTATAGTCATCTGAAACAACAATTTCCTCCGGATAGTCTTCCGGAACCATACCATCCAGTTCTACACTTTCTGCCTGAAGCAAAATCGTACAGTCACTACATGCTACTTTAAAATTATATTCCAGTTTAAAGTTATTAAACGTTCCCAGATTTTCATTTTCTGTAGTAATACCAAGGAATGCTCTCGGCATATCTTCTTCTTCCTGAATCTTCTGGGTGGCTACATCCACCATCTGATTATAGAAACAAACTTTCTTGAATTCTACCTGATGCTCACTGTCGTCTTCCGGGTTTTGAATGGTCATATTCACTACCCCATTAATTGCATCGTAATCACACTTTGTAACCATATAATTGCTATAACGTTCGAATAATGTATTTGTATCCATGCTGATCCTCCTTATGCTGCATAATACTCATTCTGCTGTTTATTGGATTTTTAAAATATACTTCTCCATTCAAGTGTCAATCAAACCTCCATCTTGAATGCTAGACATTTACCATACCTTTTATTCTACTAAAAAAAAGCAGAAATCTCAACTATTTTTTTGGATTCTGCTTCTTTTCTGTTAAGCCTTTTGAGCTGTTAATTTTTCATTGTTCAAATCGATTTCGATGGTATCTCCCTGTTCCAGGTTACCTTCCAGAATCAATTTCGCTGCTAGAGTTTCTACATATTTCTGCACATATCGCTTAAGTGGTCTTGCACCATACATCGGATCATATCCATTTTCCACAACAAATGCTTTTGCAGTATCTGTCAGGCTGACGGTAAGATCTCTGTCTTTCAGACGACGGTTAATGTCATTGACAATCAAATCTATAATCTTTCCTATATTATCTTTTGTCAAAGGCTTAAACATAATAATCTCGTCAAGACGATTTAAAAATTCAGGACGAAAATGTGCTCGTAAATCTGTCATTACAAGATTTTCGCTTTCCTGACTGATTTCACCCTTTTCATCTATACCTTCCAACAGATATGAGGAACCAATATTAGATGTAAGAATAATGATTGTGTTTTTGAAATCTACGGTACGTCCCTGGGAATCTGTGATTCGTCCATCGTCCAATACCTGCAGTAAAATATTAAATACATCCGGATGAGCTTTTTCGATTTCATCAAAAAGTACAACGGAATATGGTTTTCTTCGAACAGCTTCTGTCAGTTGTCCGCCCTCATCATATCCTACATATCCCGGAGGCGCTCCGATCAGACGTGATACTGCATGTTTCTCCATGTATTCGGACATATCAATACGGACAATATTCTGTTCATTGTCAAACAAATTCTCTGCCAACGCCTTGGCCAGTTCTGTTTTTCCCACACCGGTAGGACCCAGGAACAAGAACGAACCAATCGGTTTTGTCGGATCTTTGATTCCTGCTTTCGAGCGGATAATCGCTTCTGTTACCTTGGTAACCCCTTCATCCTGACCTACCACACGCTTATGCAGTGCTTCGGCGAGATGCAGTGTTTTATTGCGTTCCGACTCCGTCAGTTTTGCTACCGGAATTCCGGTCCAACGGGAAATAATTCTTGCAATTTCCTCATCTGTGACACTTTCTCTGACCAGAGATAAATCTTTGTTTTTCACTTTTTCTTCTTCGATCTCGAGCTGTTTTGTAAGAGTTGGCAGCTTACCGTACTGAATTTCAGCTACCTTCTCCAAATCGTAATTTCTCTGGGCTATCTTAATTTCGTTATTGGCCTGTTCTATTTCCTCACGAAGCTTTCTCAATTTATCCACAGATGCTTTTTCATTTTCCAGTTGTGCTTTCTGATTGTTATACTCATCTCTCAGTTCCGCAAGTTCTTTCTGTAATGTTTCCAGCCGTTCCCTGCTCAGTTTATCTGTTTCTTTCCGAAGGGCTGTTTCTTCAATTTCCATCTGCATTACTTTTCTGCGCAGACTATCCATCTCGGCCGGCATAGAGTCCATCTCTGTCTTAATTAATGCACAGGCTTCATCCACAAGGTCAATGGCCTTATCAGGAAGAAAACGGTCTGAAATATAACGGTTGGACAACACTGCCGCACTGACAAGTGCTGAGTCTGTAATCTTCACTCCATGATATACTTCATAGCGGTCTTTCAGACCACGAAGAATAGATATGGTATCTTCCACACTTGGTTCATCCACCATAACAGGCTGGAAACGACGTTCCAGTGCAGGATCTTTCTCAATGTATTTCCGATATTCATCCAATGTAGTTGCACCGATGCAGTGAAGCTCTCCTCTGGCAAGCATTGGCTTTAACATATTACCTGCATCCATAGAACCTTCTGTTTTACCGGCTCCTACAATCGTATGCAGTTCATCAATAAACAGAATGATCTGGCCGTTGCTCTTTTTCACTTCTTCCAGCACAGCCTTCAAACGCTCTTCAAATTCTCCTCTGTATTTTGCTCCTGCCACTAAAGCTCCCATATCCAGGGCAAATATTTTTTTATCCTTTAACCCCTCAGGTACATCTCCCTGCACAATACGCTGTGCCAGTCCTTCTACTGCGGCAGTTTTTCCTACTCCCGGCTCGCCGATTAAAACAGGATTATTTTTTGTCTTACGGGACAGAATACGAATTACATTTCTGATTTCCTCATCTCGTCCGATTACCGGATCCAGTTTCTGGCTTCTGGCTTTTTCTACAAGGTCTGTGCCATATTTTTGCAATGTATCATAAGTTGCTTCCGGATTGTCACTTGTCACACGCTGATTTCCACGGACAGTGGAAAGTGCAGTCAGGAAACGGTCTCTTGTTATACCATATTCTTTAAAGAGAGCTGCCATGGCTTTATTCGGATGTTTTAAAAGGGAAAGGAATAAATGTTCTACCGAGACATACTCATCTCCCATGGCTTTTGCCTCATCCTCTGCCGAAATCAGCACTTTATTTAAATCATTGCTGATTCTCAAGTCGCCTCCCTGTACCTTAACTTTCCGGTTCAGGTACTCGGTTACCTTGTTGGCATAATGCTCTTTATTAATTTCCATTTTCTCGATTAGTTTCAGGATAAGTCCATCTTCCTGATCTACTAAGGCCTTCATCAGGTGTTCCTGGTCAATTTCCTGATTACCGAACTCGTAAGCAAGTTTTTCACAGTCCTGAACTGCCTCCAGTGACTTTTGGGTGAATTTATTAATGTTCATAGGACACCTCATTTCTACACACTCATTCTTAAAGATCTGTACCATGTGTGCTTATAATACAAATCCTGTTTTCTTGTTCGATTCGTATCATATCTCAAATTATTAGCAATGTCAAGGGGTGAGTGCTAATTTTCTGAAAATTTTTAGCAGCTTCTCTTATCTGCTCAGCTCAGGCATACCTCTAACAGCATCGGAAGGACATATATCAAGACCAACTGCAAAATCGCAGATGCAAACACATTAAATCCCATTACCAAAAAAGCAACCGAGTAAATCCTCATTCCACGTACAGTCAATTCGTTCAATGCCTGATTATATCCGACAATAGACTCAGAAAGGTTGGAGAGAAATTCGCTCACACCGTTACCACAGGTTTTTGCAATTATATTTGCATCAAACCTTGTACCGGTCAGTTTTAGAATGCCGAATTTTGAAACCATAAAATAAATAAATGGAACAGTACCACCTACAATCTGACTGGTAACGGTTGCCCAGGCAGCTCCAGCTATACCGAAATCGCATATTCCTACTAAAATCCAGTCAAGCAGCATATTCGTACATCCCGCTATCAATGTTATGGCAAATCCGGTTCTCGGTTTCTCTGCTGTACTCAAAAAATTCTGGAACAGATTCTGCAGCATGAAAAACACCACACCAATCATATTAATTCTTAAATACAATACACAGTAGGGAAGCATTTCTTCGCTTGCTCCAAGCAGTCTGGAGATGGCAGGTGCAAGAACCACTCCTATTCCAATCAATGTATAAACAATGAGGGAAAAGTATTCATTTGCTTTCTTTTTTTCATCAAGCCCCAAGTGCAATCAATACCTGTCCTTTTTCCGTCATTACTATTTTCTTCGATTTTTCATTCAATTTTTCCAAAATAATAACACCTTCTTTTTCAAGCTTTCTGATAGCAGAATTAAGGGTCTGTTTACTTAATCCGGTTGCCTTCACAATATCGCTTTGCGTCAACGGTTCCTGCGTGTCATACAGCATATACATGACCATTGATTCACTGTCTGATAAACCAAGCTTCACGCTGATATCATGATACAAACCATTCAATTCATTATAAGTTTTGTTTAATCGTTGTCTGATGTTCATAATATTTTTCACCTCGCAATACATTATAGTACGATTTCGTACTATTTTTAAGAATAATATTAAAACAGCCTTCAGATTCCTCTCATGAATCTGAAGGCTGTTTTATCAATATTCAAGCCCCTGCTTCTTGATACTATTTCACAGTCTGTTTTTTCTTTTGAAGACGTGCAATCAATTCTTTACTTTTCTCAATGCTTTCTTTCAGTTCCCTCTCATCAACCTTATAATTCGGATTGCGCTCAAATAATTTCAATGGTTCGAAATTATAACTCATATCATTTAATGCT
>JAXFDY010000010.1:0-4152 GCA_034172985.1 Lachnospiraceae bacterium | reverse complement strand
TGAAAGGGACGGACAAGAACCGGATCATGGAAGAATTTGCTGCCGGCAATTATGATATCCTTGTTTCTACCACTGTCATAGAAGTCGGCATTAATGTCCCCAATGCTACGGTTATGCTGATTGAAAATGCAGAACGTTTCGGGCTGGCGGCTCTTCATCAGCTCAGGGGCCGTGTAGGAAGAGGCACCCATCAGTCTTATTGCATTTTTGTCGATACGACAGGCAATGATAAGAGCAAAAAAAGACTGGAGATACTGGGCAGAACCAATGACGGCTTTGAAATAGCCAATGCCGATCTCAAAATGAGAGGACCGGGGGAAATGTCAGGCACGTTGCAAAGCGGCGATTCCGGTTTTGTCTATGCTGATCTGTATGATGATGCGGATATGCTCTATCTGGCAAATGAAGATGTGGATAGGCTGTTACGGGATGATCCGGCTCTGGACAAACCGGAACATCAGCCACTCAAGCAAAAGTGGCAGGATGTGATTCAAAACGGATACCTGCATACGATATAAAAATACTGTTTTTTGCGATTGAATTCATCAAAAATTGTATTTTTTCAGGTAAAGTTATACCTATGATGCAGATAACCGCCTTCTGACTTATAACGGTCAGAATGGAGATATCCTTTACCGAATTGTCTATGATACCTATGGGGAACTGAGTGATATCAGGACATGTGACGGCATAAGCCTGAAAACAACAGAAGAATTAGCTCCATGCAGCCTGACAGAACTGGCACATGCTGCAGGAATCACCTTCCTGTATAACGGTCAGTACGGTGTGGAGACGGATCAAAATGGTCTGTATTACATGAGAGCCCGTTATTACAATCAGGATATCAAACGCTTTATCAACCGTGACATAGTAAGCGGGGACATTACCAACAGCCGGAGTCTGAACCGATACTGTTATGTACAGGGAAATCCGGTAAGTCTGACAGATCCTTTCGGGCTGTGTCCGGATGGAAACTCTGTTTTTCGGAACTTATACAGTGCACTTGGCGGAGCAGACTGGAACGCCATCGGACATGCTGCACTGGATGTGGCAGGAATTTTCTGGGATGGAGCAGATATCATCAATGCGGTATGGTACGCCTGTGAGGGCAATACCAAAATGGCAATTACCAGTGCGGTCTGTGCCCTGCCGGCACTTGGAATGGGAATCGGAGGCCTGATGGGAAGAAGCAGTAGACTTGCGACAGCCGGGAAGGCAGTTAAGGCGGCTGCCAAGATGTCACAGGGAGCCATGGGCGTGGTATCTGGAATAGAGATGGCACGTACGGGCTTTACCAACATACTGAACGGCCTGGAATCAGGAAATATCAGAACGGGAGATGTAGCAGGCTTCATAGGAGGAATAGCAATTTCTGTCCTGTCAGGAAAGAATATGGTATCCTCCGGGCGAGAACTGCTGACAATCAGTGAGGAAGCCGGAAAGCTCTCAAAAGCCGGAAAAGAGCAGCGGGTTGAGAGTGAGAGTGGTAGTAGGACGAAATTAAATTATGTTACTTCAAATGGATTAGTATCAGAAGCAACACCAAATAAGACTACAACAGTGTTGGGAACATATAAAGATGATACAGGTGCAATTCTTGATGAATTAGGAAATGTCAAATCTCTAGATTTTGGACCGAGAGATGGCGGATTTAATTTATTAAATACGCCAGATGAATTGTATGTTTCGCCTAATCAATTTTGGAATGAATATAATAAGCCGTGGCTAGATAATGCAATTGCAAGAAATGATATATTTAAGATAGCTACAGAACCTACATGGGATAATTTGACTCGTGTAAATATGATTACAGGAAAAACCGAGCTTACAGGCTTTGGCAGGGAGTATACATATTTAAAGAAACATGGGTATTATTTTGATACTATTACCAAAACAATGGTTAAGTAGGAGGAAAAACGTGGATAATTTATGGACGAATATTAATGATAATATACCAATGTATATGAACAAAATATGCAAAGAACATAAGTTAGAGTGTGTAAAAATCTCTCCGCTAAAAACAGCTATGGTTGGAGAGGGATTTGCAATTATGATTGCAATCGATAGATTTGATATAGAAATATATTATTTGTATAAAAAAGGTCGAGACATAGTAAAATATTCCTGCGGAAGTTTTTTTGCACAAGCATATGATGGTCATGATAGAGAAAATTTATTGAGTGGAGAGGGGGCAGATATATATATAAGAAATTGCATACTGATAGCAGCGAAAGGACTGGCTAGTAAATGGGAGAATGTTTTAAAAGGAGATACAATGTGGTTAGAAAAGTACAAAAGTTCTTCTCGTTACGCAAAAGAAAATTTGACTGCTGATGAAAGAACGGTATTTGAGAAGTGTTTTATTTAATTATGTCTTTACATAGGAACATTCAACAAAGTAAAACTAAATTATTCAAGAACCATATCTGAACCATGAATTTAAAAATTGATCCATGGATGCACACCATGTGGGACAGAAAGCAATAATGAAAAATCTTGTGGAAAATTACAATCCTAAAACTGCACCTGCAATTAATGTTCCAAAGGTGGGGCATACAATATCTGGACCTAATGGAATTGTGTCAAGAAGTACTCAGGGAATAGATAGCGCAAGACAGCAAAAAGTAATAGAGTCAGCAGATAATATTATTAATGACCACCTAAAGAGTAGTGATTTGTCAGCAGCATTAGGTGACTTGTAAGGAAATCCCATTGCAAAACCTAATGGTGGCTATTGGAATCATGTACAAGACGATGTATGACTATGTAAAATATCATGCCTCTTGTGCATTACTTCATGTGAAAAGTGATGAGGCAATAAATGTATTAACTAATTTGTCTGATAAAAAAGGTATCTTAGGTTTTTCATCAAAAATGACGATTAGAGAATTTAACAAAGGAAGTATTTAATTGAAAATGATTATCGATATCCGAAATGTGTAATCTCAATGCCGTGGAGAGGTCTGCTGAATTGTCGAATCATGCTAAGCAATTCTAGGTGTCAGGTACCAATATGATTAGGTAGTCACAATTATCGATGTGATGATTTGGTCAATACAATTAGCACTGGGAAAATTAAAGAGGGAAAGATGATGAAGAGCGAAATAAAATATGAGTTACCGATGTTTTCATCTTGTTTGATAAATGAGCCTCAAATTGAGTTTAAAAACTTGGATGTAAAAATTATAATTAAAGGTTATGACAAAAATGATGTTATATGTGAAACAGAAATTAAATTTATTTCCGTAATTGCCTTTAAGCAAAATTTACCAAGATTTACTTCTGAATTATATAATGCATATGATAAAGTTGTTGAGTTGATTGATTCCAAGTGGTTGAAAGAATTAAAAAAGATTGATAAAGAAGAATTTACTTATTGGAATCCCAAACATTATATTTTGTATTTGGATGGATATGGAATGTATCAATTTATTGCACAATCATTGGAGATTGAAAAGTGACTAATTATACTGAATTAAGTAAAGAAATATTTTATGCACTTCGTCATAATAAGTATTGAACATGCTTTCTAAGGAAGAGGTGATGAGAGGAATGCAACTTAAACCTGACGTTGAAGCAATATTTGAATTTGTGGGATATAGAAAAAATAACCTATATGAAGGATACCGTCCAGCACATTTAATTTACGAGGATTGTTTAACTACTGGGGTGCATAGCTATTACAACTTGGAAAATAATGCTAAAGGAGAGCTTAAAGGGACAATTACATTTGTTTCTCCAGAAGATTATCCAGCATGTTTGTGGATAGGAAAACAAATTACAATGTATGAAGGAAAAAATGTAGTAGAGATAATTCATTTATAGGTGATGGTGGAACAGCAGACGTAATAAGATTTGAGCAACAGACAGGATTGATGTTAGGTAAAAATGGTGGTTCTCATGTTCAGAAAGGAATAGATATGGCAAAATACATTGAAAATAGAATTTTGACACAA
Source organism: Lachnospiraceae bacterium (assembly GCA_034172985.1). Lineage (GTDB taxonomy): Bacteria > Bacillota > Clostridia > Lachnospirales > Lachnospiraceae > CAG-303. The sequence continues at coordinate 196 of JAXFDY010000010.1, read as the reverse complement.
GATTTAAGTCCTTTAGATAGAGCCTTGGCCACACAATTGTTAGAAAACTTATACAGTGCGCTAGGTAGGTGATAGTATATGAAATATGATGAATTATATAAAACTTTTAAAGAAGAAATTCCGGAAGGCTACTCTTTTTTTGAGATTAAAGAAAAAGAGAATTTGATAGATGAAACTGATGGGATGCACGTAGTGT
>JAXFDY010000085.1:0-5574 GCA_034172985.1 Lachnospiraceae bacterium | reverse complement strand
ATTGCTTTTCTTTTTGATTACACTGGAGTTGCTTTTCACAGAATTCAGGAATCCATTTGCAGAATCCAGCAATGATACGATCTCACCCTGTTTTCCAATTGCATTTTCCAGAACTTTAAACTGTTGCTCCATATCTTCCAGAACATGAATAACTTCATCCACATCCACTTTAAATTCCGGGATTTCAATACTCGGAATATCATTTAAAATTGCTTCTACATTCGCAATATGTCCTTTTGCCTCATTGGTTACAGAACTGATATCGACATTTGCCATAATCTTGTCAACTAAAGAATACAGCTGCTCATCCGGTATACCCAGAGAGGAAAATTCTTCCTTTAAAGCATCGCAAACCTGCTTTTTTGCAATTTCCTGTGCTTCTGCAACCATCTTATCCAGATCAATCGAAGACAACTCTGCATATACGGCATTTCCGATCTCTGTCATCTTATCAATATAGGCCTGTGCTTCGTCAGCAAATGCCATAACTTCTTCCAGCTGGCTCTTCATAGTTTCCAGTATTTTTATCAGCAGTTTCACATCTTCCTGCAATTTCTGTTCTGCACTCAAAAGCTCCGGTGTGAAAATATCATTTGCATTTGGCAATGTGAATGCATTCAGCTTCGCTAATAAATCATCCAGGTAATTGATCAATTCACCGGATTTGCTCTGAAGTTCATTCTTTTTATCTTCCAGATTATACAGATCCGTATTCAGCTGGGCAGAACCGTCGGAAATCGCCTGTAACCCACTCTTAAATTCCTTCATAAACTGATTCATCCCGTTTGCCAGTTCTGTAGTGCCAGATGCCAGTTGGTCGGAACCATCTACCAGCTTCTCTGTTGCGGCAACCAACTCTTCTACTTTGTTGCTGACGGATTCCGGTGTATCCAGCTGAGAAAAATTCAACTTATCCATAGCATGTGGAGTCACGCATGTAACGGTTGCAGGCATTTCAAAATTTGTTACATCTGCAGTAAAGCCAAAGCTTTCCGGAAATTCTACATATTTATCCAATCCCATGATTTCAAGATTTAAAGCTTCCTTGACTCCCGGGGTCGCAACACCCATAAGGAAATGCTGATCTCCAAATTCTGTCACACCAAGACCGCCTCCCAGAGATTCTACATTATCAAATCCTTCCATAGGCAATGCGATTGTAGTCACTGCTAAAAACGGTACATAGGTCTTGCTCTTTTCACCCTCTAAATCAACATCTACCATCTTAAGATTTTCAAAAGCATATACTACCTTTACACGTCCGGATTTTCCCGCCAGATCTGCGGGCGCAATTTCCTGCTCGTCCAGATAATACGTTACTTTCATAGAAAACGGTAATTCTTCGGTTAACTCGCCTGTATAACGAATTTCATTTCCGGAATTTTCCCATGTGATGGTTCCATCCTCATTTTGGGTAAATTTTTCATCCCCACTGATATTTTTAATATTTGTCAGATTTGTGATATCTTTTATTGCGGCTTTGCTGTTTGAACCTGTAATCGTAATCGTTCCTGTTTTTTCTTTTACATTTCCGGATGCATCTGCCTGGACCAGAATCTCGTCGACTTTTTTAGCCGGCACCTTCTCCTGTGTTGCACCAAATGCCAGGTTTGCCGATAACATGGATCCAATCAGTGCCAGACATAAGCCAAAACGTATTGCTTTCTTCATTTTTCTTTTTCTCCTGTTTTCCTGCTATTTATGTTGTAATGCCAGTGATATACCATTTATCATCATTTTTTGACATACGGATAATCATTTCATCCTTATAAGTATCATCTGTACTACTTTCCATAGTCATTGTTGACTCAACCGTTGCAACTTCTTCTTCTGCTTTAATTTCTTTGATTTCAATATTTATTGTTGTCCAATCAACTGCAATATCCGCAACATTCAATACAGAAATCAGTATTGTCTTCATAATCACTTCATCTGCATTGTCTTCTGTAGACATCCAGTTCAGCAACAAACGTCCGGATTTTAATGACTGAGCAAAGCCCGGATCCAAACATTCCAGCATGGCATCTACATCTGATGTCTGACATGCATACTGAAATTCTCCCACTGCTGTTTCAATCTGACTGTCTGCGCTTTCTTCCTTTTCTATTGGTTCAACCGGTGTTTCCGGTGTTTCTGTAACTGCGTTTGTTTCTGTCTCTGTTTCTTTTTCTTCTGCAGGCTGTTTCTCTGTTCCGCAGGCTGTTAGTGACAGAATCATAACCAATATAAGCATCCCTTTTGCTATTCTTTTCATTGATTTCACTCTCCTTCTTTTTTTGATTGTTCATGTTCCTGACTCAATTTATTTGCCAGTTCTTCTCCTTCTTCTCCCTTCTTTCTGATATCTTCTATGATTTCAAAAGCTAAATCTTCTTTATTCCTGTCATAAAACCATTGAATGGTCTCTCTGTAAAACGCTTCGTTTTTACGCACCTGATTGGTCAACAGCTTCATAACAGCTCCAATTCGTTTATACTCCAATTCTGTCCTGCAAGCCTGAACAAACAATTTTATTTCTTCATCCAGATTCTCCTTTGCATTGACTGCATCTTGTATCATTTTATAAGAATCAACAAATTCATGCGCTTCTATCAGCTTCAACAATTCATCATGAGAATTTTCCTTTATTTTCTCCTTTTCTCCTTCTCCGGCGTCTTCCCCTCCTGTTTGATTTTCTGTGGCGCCTCCATTTTCGCTTTCTCCTTCCCCTGTTTCCTGAACCACTTGATGATCAGCAGATAATTCTTTTTTTTCGACAATGCGCTTTCCTAATACAATGGCACTCACTGCCAGCAATATCACTACCAATATTACTGTAATATATTTGCCTAGTCCTCTTATTGACAGCAGATTTCTTTTCGGTAGTGTTTTCGGCGGAAGCAATACTGTCGTACCTGCAAATTCCTGTATCGTTTCACCACGCAGAACCATCTCCAGATGCTGACGCATCTCTTTTGCACTTTGATAGCGTTCTTTCGGAGAATACGCACATGCTTTCAGAATAACATCGGATAACTGCGTATGATCTCGGCACGGAGGTTCCAGAATCTTTCCGCTGAAACGCATCTGATTAGCCGCTGCGATGTCTTTATAAGTAGGTTTGTGAGGAGGCTGCGGAACAAAAGGCAATACATTGTTATTCAATAACCGATACAACACCATTCCAAGAGAATATAAATCTACATTAAAGCTATAATTATTTCCTTTGTATACCTCAGGAGCCATATAATTAATGGTCCCCTTCTGGGAGAGTTCCAGTATCTCATTGTGTGCTTCAATGGTACGCGCAATTCCAAAATCACCCAGTTTGAAATCCTTCTGTTCAGACACAAAAATATTTCCAGGCTTAATGTCTCTGTGGATGATATCAAACATACGGCAACGCTCCAATGCTTTACAAATATCAATACCCAGCCGTATAATATCCTCTCTTCTCATTGGATGTTCATACATATAATTATCAAGAGAAGTCAGAAGTTCCATACGAATCAGAATCTCCCATCCGATTCCATCTTTATGCTTTCGCACTTCATGATCTTCATAACTGACAATATTGGTCGTACCCCGAAGTTTATACATCAACTCAAATTCTTTGACGATTTCAGACGCTACACTCTCATAATAGACTTCCAGACTTTCTTCACTTTTTCCAAGATTATTCTTAATACTCGATAAATCCTGTTCCGTTTGAGGAATATTGATTACTTTCAGAGCAGCCTTGTATAAATAGCCAAAATCTTCCCGTTGGATTTCATAAACAGCCCCAAAACTGCCGAACCCAATTTTTCTGACTACATTCCATTCTTTATAACTGATATTGTTACACTCTTCTGTCTTCATGCCTTTCCCCATAAATTCATTTGTTCATTATAAATCTGTCTTTATGTCCATGCATAAAATTATATATTTGGGATAAAATAATTCAAAATAACTCCGCTCAATCGATTATCGTAGAGTATCCCACTCTAAGTTTTTAAGGGGAAAAGAATAGGTTTTTCAATATTAAAGAACTGTATCGACGTTTTTTCTGACGGCAAATAAATCCGAAAGCTGCTGCATATTTTCCTGCTTTAATTCCATGGTAGGATGTACATAACGATTCATAGTAATACTGACGTTAGCATGTCCAAGTATTTCACTTAAACTTTTTACATCAAATCCCACCTCCACGCAACGGGTTGCAAACGTATGGCGGAGTGCATGAAAATTCACTGGGCGTAAAGAACATTCTTTTAAAATTTTTTTAAAATGCGTCTGCATGATTCGTGGCTCAATATATCTGCTGTTGCTTCCTGTCAATACATAACCATGGAAATTTACAGGATATTGATTCAGAAATGTAGTAATAATAGACGGTATCGGAATCAGGCGAACCGAACAGGAGCTCTTAGGCGTTGATATAATGATTCTGGTTTTTCTCACCGGGTCTTCCGGGGTTTGCAGTCTCTGCATAGTAGAATGCACATATATAGTATTTTCCTGAAAAGAAATATCTTCCCACCGGAGTGCACAGATTTCTCCAATTCGTAATCCGGTAAACAGACAGATTAAGATTCCAAGGTTCTTATTCGACGGATGCGTCAATAAATATTCACAGAGTTGATTTTGCTCCGAACGACTCAAAACTGTCATTTTCGGTTCTTTTTGCTTGACTGATATCTCTTTAATACTTCCCGGAAACGAATATCCTCTTTTTTCAGAATACTTCACAATACTTTTGATCAAAGCAAGGATGTCACCAACGGTTTTACTTGACAATCCTTTTTTATGTTTTCCTCCTGAAACAAGCAGCTTATTACAGAAACTTTCCAGACTTTCCGGCGTAATGGACTCTGGTTTAGAGTCTTTGTATACAGGAAGTATATAAGAAGAAAGCAGATTATAATATTTGATATATGTGGATTCTTTGATCTGGGGTCGCATGAGATTGAGCCAGTCCTCAGCAAGAACAGAAAATAGAATGGCAGCGGTTGGACTCTTCCCGGAAACGGACGCAACCGGTAAAGCGATGGATGCAGCGCCCATAGATACCTTTTGCTTTACTTCCCGGTATGTTTTTGCATAAACAGAGGCATAAACTGCTTTTCCACAGGAAGTCCGGCTTTTGATATAACGGCCCTCCCATCTTCCGTCTTTTCTTTTATAAATGTTTTCACCCTTTCTTGGCATAATACTCCACCTCCTTTCTGACTCTAATTTTGACGGGAAATAAATAAATATCCATTATCCAAAAGGAAATCTCTATGATTTTTTTATAAAAAATTTGTTTTTTCTTTTGTTATATTGACAAATATTATAGAATTATATAAAATTAAAATAAATTTTATATAAAGTAATGTTTTCTTAGTTGGTCGTAGAGTGGGATACTCTACGATTTTTTTCACCGTGTTCATCAAACGCATTTCTTTATTTTCAGAGTGGTCCGCCAAGCCGGGCCACTCCTACATCAAAAACCAAATGGGAATTTATCGAAAAGATTGATATGAAATATATTGTGATTAGATTTGTTAAGATTGTATTCGGGCACAATACAGTGCCTCATACAGTTTTTCATGTGTAAAATAGTTATAGGAC
>JAXFDY010000069.1:0-2682 GCA_034172985.1 Lachnospiraceae bacterium | reverse complement strand
TTTTTCTGCCTGACATGGCTTGAGCATTATTCCGTGACACTGAATGACAGCTTCTCCCATGCTGTGAATACTATTCCCGCAATATTCTGTATTTCTTCAAATGTCAGCTTAAAAGATTGTTTCCCATTATTCTGCACATATTCCCATAGAGAATTATATTTACTCATTTGCTTACTACCTCAAATTCGTCTCTCAGTTAAACACGCCGGCTTACTGAAAGTTTCGCCTTAATTCATTTGTAAAAGATATTTTCTACAAGCATCTACGCTTTGTACCACCAACGGGTTTCCTACATATTGCAGAATATCTGCCTGCTTAAATATCATCGTTAATTTATCAGCCTCATCATATTGCTTGTATTGCTTGTATTCCTTCTCTACCTGATGTACTGCATCCTTTAATTTATGCAACATCCTCTTGCTATCATTAACCACTTCTTTTAGTCTTATTTTATCATATATTTCATCCCAAGCAGGGCAAAAATATTGAACATTCGATAACTCATTAATCCTATCAAGAGAATATAAGCTCTGCTCATAATCAACAAATATCGGCAAGTCATGAGCTACAGGTATAGCATCTCCTGTAAAAATTATATTATCACCAAGTATGAACGACATCGAACCATGAGAATGACCTCGAGTTAATAATGCACATATTTCTATACCCTTTTCAAGTGTAACCAAATCTCCATCTTGAAGTGGAATATCTACTTTTACAGATTCTGAAAGTAACGTATAAAAGTTAGGAATCGGACGTTCTCTATACTGTATGTCAATATCCTCAATCCAATCTATTTCCAACATTGGTGCATATACTTTACAATCTGTAATTCTCTTAATTTCTGCTGCACCACCAATATGATCCGGGTGGGCATGTGTAAGAAAAATCCCTTTTATATCTGACATATTTCTGCCAATAGAATGTAAATATTCATCTATTATTATTTCCGAGCCGGAGACACCACTATCTATCAAATAGCAGCTTTCTCCGGTAATCAAATAAATATTTATATATCTTTTTACTTCTGGTGTTACGTAAAACTCTTTTCGTATTAAATGCACATTTTCTGCTATCTTCATAATCTTTTCTTCCTTTCTCATTCAAGAATTATCGCATTACTATCAACAGAATTTTCTCTTAATGAAGCTATTTTTCTATACTCTTCTGATGCAAAGCATTCCTCTAACTGTTCCTTTGTATTAAATTCGATAATAATTACTCTATTAGGTTTCCGGCCTGTACCTAGAGGTGTTATTTTTTCAGAACGTATAATATATTTTCCATTGTATTTTTCTACAATCGGTACAACCTTTTCTATATACTCCAAATATTCATAACTTTTGTCTTTATCAAAATATATCGTTGCTACAAAATAAACCATATGCCTCCTTTCTATGCAAGTGTCTACTTGCGCACTTTGTAAAAAGAAATGGTACAATACTGTGTACCATCTCTATCTACCTATACCATTTACAAAATGTCGAACACTACTATCTATATATTCTTTTGTTTGAAGTTCTGTTAGTTCATCTCCAAATGAAGCCTTAAAAAATACAAAACCAAAATTCATTGCTAAAAAGGCAACTGCAAGACTTTCAATATCGTCAGTCTGCAGCTTATGAAGTTCCTGCATTTTTTTAAAATAACGAACAAGCACTCTTTTAAATGTATCTGGAATCTCCTTGATTCCATCTTTGGTTAAATCATACAAATCTGGTGAACGAAGTCCCAGAGATATTTTAACCATTTTAGGTGTAACTTTTCTCAAATACACTTCTGAAAAAGAACATAAATCTTTAATCAAATCTCCAGTATATTTAAAATCTTCTTCTCTAAGACAAGGATTCCATTCCGGCAATGACATCGCTGCTATGATAATTTCTTTTTTTCCTTTAAATTTGCGAAAAATAGTACATTCATTAACTTCTGCCCTCTTCGCAATGTCCTTTGTAGTAGTAGCGGTATAACCTTTTTCTATAATTAATGACATTGTTGCATTTAAAATTTTGTTTTGAGTTCCATCAAACATAAAACACCATCCTTGCAAGTGGTTACTTGCACCATAACATATCTCCACATAAATGTCAAGTTAATCTCTCGTGAAACTTCAAAATTTCTCGTGTATTTTCTCAACTTTCCAGAATTTACGGGCTTTCCCGCCCATCAACATCTATGTAATTTGCACCTTTCCCTTATTTTTTCCCTTGCAGGGAATCTATAAGGGAAAAAGTGTTGTTTTCGTTTTAATCGTTCCCTACTACCTTATCAAGAAGCCTTGCTGAATTCTTTTTGGCTTCCCTTGTAGCGTGGGCGTAAATATTCATTGTGGTACTTACTGCCGAGTGTCCCAAGAGTTCCTGCACATCCTTCGGTGGTGCTCCATTTGCAAGCAGATTACTTGTATAAGTGTGTCGTAATGAGTGGAAGTGGAAGTTTTCAAATCCTTTCAGGTGCTTTCTGATTGACCTGCACATCCAGTCCAGTGCTTCCCTTCCTACGTACATTCCGTCCTGTCTGACACACACCAGAGAAATCTCGGTGTAGTCCTCCGGCACTTCCTGTGTTCCGTCCAATGAATACAGTTCGTAGTAAACTCTGTTCTTTTCTCTGACTTCCTTGTAGTAATTCCGCTGATAAAGCTGTCCGTACTGAAAGCGTTGCTTGTGTTGTTCTTTTTTT
>JAXFDY010000035.1:0-2505 GCA_034172985.1 Lachnospiraceae bacterium | reverse complement strand
AGTATTTGAAGTGTGCTTCTAGTATAAGAAAAGGATTTTATATTCCTTTTATGGTGAAATTACCATTAAAGAGGAAATTATCTCATATTGCTTGGACACTGTTCCCCTATACAATGGCATATAGAGAAAAAAAGAAAGTTGAAAAGTATTTATAGAATCAGTTTATGAATTCTTCCAATTTTATTACTATGAAAGGGTCTGTAAAATAAACTGTGTAACACACCACAGTTTATTCGACAAGCCCACATTAGAATAGTTCGCAAGGGATTCGACAATACTGTGAATGTTGGAATAAATTGGCAAAATATTTTTAGGAGGTTTCCACATGTCACAGAGTATTGACTACCAGGAAGAAATTTCAAAATGCAGAACAATGGAAGATATTACCGGCCCAAACGGCCTTATACAGAGGATCATCAAAGATGCTGTCGAGCAGGTCCTTGGTCGGGAAGTAGACGAATATATTTCTTCGGAAAAAGAAAAGGGAAATTCTGCGTCCCGAAATGGCAGCAGCCATAAAACAGTGAAAACAGCATATGGTAACATTGGTGTCGATGTTCCCCGTCTCCGTGAACCTGGCTTTGAACCTGAAATTATCAAAAAGAGAGCCGTGGTTGAAGACGGACTGGAATCCCAGATCATTTCCATGTATGCCAAAGGAATGACAGTCCGTGATATATCGGAGCATATCCAGGCTCTTTACGGAATTGAGCTTTCTGCAGCTTCCATTTCCAATATCACAGATAAGATTTCAGACGAATCGAAAGACTGGTATAGCAGAACACTGGACAGTTTCTATCCGGTCATATTTCTGGATGCCGTGCATTTTAAAGTCCGGGAGGAGGGGCGTATTGTTACAAAAGCAGCATACGTTGCTCTTGGCATCAACGGGGAAGGATACAAAGACATCCTTGGTATCTGGATCGGTGAAAATGAGGGTGCCAAATTCTGGCTGAAAGTATGCAATGAACTCAAAAACCGCGGTGTTCAGGATATCCTGATCGTTTGTATCGATGGCCTGAAAGGATTCCCGGATGCAATAAAGACTGTATTCCCGGAAACAAGGATCCAGTTGTGTATTATTCATCAGATCCGCAATACCCTGAAATATGTTGCTTACAAGGATCAGAAAGCATTCATGAGGGATCTAAAGCGTGTCTATGGCGCAGAAAGTGAAGAAATCGCCATGAGCAATCTGGAAGGAATGATGGACGCATGGCCAAAGTATCGTGTTGTCCTGGATAACTGGCTGGAAAAATGGGAAAATCTGTCGACGTATTTCAGCTACGGGTACCAGATCCGCAGATTAATTTACACGACAAATACAATTGAAGGCTTCAACCGCCAGATACGGAAGGTAACCAAGAGCAAATCCTTATTCCCCAATGAGGAGTCATTGAAGAAAACGCTTTATCTCTCAACCAGGGATATCATTCGGAAATGGTCCATGCCATACCGGGATTGGGGTGAGACATATGGTCAGTTTGCGATTGAGTTCGGTGACCGTGTCAAACTGGCATAACCTTTTTATCCGGCAGTATCCGCTACCATAGCCTTCCATTCTTCTCTGATGCAGATGATGCTGTCCTGTGGATACTTATGCATTGGAACGATGCATAAGTATCTGCAGGACGGCAATCCTATAAGAGAGAAGAATGGAGTCAGAAGGGAGTGGTACAGATGACTCATCAGGCCTCAACTGCCTACGCTTGTGTGGCATACCGGATCATGGAATATGAAGGAAAAGAGCTTTCGGAAGAATATCTTGGAGTGTTACTGGAAACTCTCTATGATTTCTATACAGAAAGTGAAATCAGAAAAATATACCAGGATGATATTCATTTTGATTCCTATGATGCTGTTATCAATGACAACGAAATAAAACAGCAATCAAATGTATAGTATCCCCAAAATCGGATAGATTATACATTGACAAGCAATCCAGCAGAAAGTCGAAAAGAATAATGTATTGTTAAAAAGTGCTGTCATAATAAGTATTCCGAAAAGTCGAAAGCACGGATCAATACATACCAATTTATGACAATACACAGTTTATTTTACAGTCTCTTAAACTCTCCCAAGCCACAAATCGTCAAAACGTTTTAATTCTTGTTCTTTCTTATAATCCTCTAAATACTTAATATATGTGTATTCAGGTTCATAACCCAAATCTTCTTTTGCATTATCAATATCCATCACGAAACTAGTAAATCCGCTTCCATCAGGTTTATATATGATTTCCGACTTTTTTCCTTCTGGATTAAAAACATTTATCATACCTTCTATTTGTTCCTGTAAAGTAGTTTTTATACCAGTTCCAGCATTATATGTGCCGCCATTTGCATTAGTTAAAATTGCTTTATACATCAATTGACACAAATCCTTGATATATAATATATCCTTAAAAGCATTAGGATCTCCCCACAGTTCGATATTCTGTCCATGCGATGCCAAGTCAATCATGTACCTATATCCAATTTTTCTTTCAATTCCATCTACAAAATA
>JAXFDY010000111.1:0-2681 GCA_034172985.1 Lachnospiraceae bacterium | reverse complement strand
CCCGGTGCAGACTGTGTGATAGCTGTTACATCCAACATTTCATCCTCTTCCAGCCATTTCAATTCTTCCACATATTTCTTTTTCATCAACGATACAATAACAAACCCTCCGCCAAAAGTGCATGCACTCAGCACAAACATGGATTTGAACAGTGTCCACAGCTTACTATAATCTTTTTTCATGATATCCTCCAATGTCAATTCATCTTTACGCCATTATAAATAATCCTGAAAAATATTATTTGTAAAATGTATGGTTTTTATTATATTTATTGAAAATCTTTTCCATACCACAAAAAATCTGCCTGCTGTTCATCCGTATACCGTTCTCTGACAGAGATCGGAACTGCATCTGATGCAACTCTCTGATAGCCGTTTTTGTCATAGAATCTTACAGCACGCACATTTCTCACAGATACACACCAGAAAATGTGTTTAAGTCCAAGCATTTCATGTCCCAGCCGAAGGATCTCATCCATACCAAAATGCGCAAAACCTTTTCCCATAGCGGCATTCCGCATAGATATGGCAAACTCGGCATTGCCGGCCTCATGGTCAATATGTTTTAAACTGACTGTTCCCATATAAATATCTGCATCATCCACAACTGCCAGATGCATATCTGTGTCATAAGAACCAGCCTTCTGTATAAACTCCACACAATCCTGTATGTTTTTTTCCGAAAAATTCGCACCGAGAAATCTGACAACGCTCTCATCATGCATCCATTCCAGCATAAGCCTGGCATCTTTTTCTTCCAATTTTCTTAATTTCATTATACTACCACCTGTTTATAATACGATCTACTGTTGTCTGAGTTTCTGCACCAGTTCCATGAGCTTCGTTCTAAAAACAAGCAAAAATATCACAACAACAGACATTATGAGAATTCTGATCCATAGGAATCTGTATAAAGCCATCCCCAGAAAAGCTACCAGCATGAATGCCAGGAAGATCAAAATCATTCCTCTCGTGTCAAAAGCATCATTATCCTGATTATTTTCCTGAAGAACCGCTTTCATACCAAAATAATTGCCCAGTGTAAAAACAATATAACTGATCAGAGTCGTATAACCTGCCGCATAATACCCAAACACAGGGATAAAAACCGCATTCAGAACAATATTGAGCAAGGCTGCTCCTGCTGATACAAAAACCAGTTTTTTCTTTTCCTCATAATAAAACTCTACATTGACAAACATCTGTGAATAAAACAGAAGAAGCACACTGAGTGCCACAGGAGGCACGACCCATACCGCCTCTGCATATGCTTTTCCCGCAACAATCCATATGATCTCCGGTGCCAACCATATCACACCTGACAACAAAACTGCCATAAGGACAGACAATGAATTTGCTACGGGGCGATTTGTCTTTTTTTCATTTTCTTTTATCTTGTTATAAAACCACGGAACATAGGAATTATTGATTGCATTTAAGACAAAGGTAAGAACGACCGACAATGTATATGCAACACCATAGACGGCAGCTTTGTCCTTGCCCTGTATATGACTGATCATGATTCTGTCGCTCTGATTGAATACAACCTGGGACAGATAGTATGCAATCAGGGGGATATTAAAACCTAAAGCATATCTCCAGAATTCTTTTTTGAAAGGATTCCCGCCTTTTATTGCATTGAGGATAAAAATAAATCCACCCACAAGAACTGTGACACCCGCATAACCGATTATCCGGGCATAACCTTTTTCTTCTGTGTTCATAACCAGAATGTATGCTGCAAGCGGGCCCACAACCGCGTTCAATAACGTAACCAGGACAACACTTACATATTTGAATTCAAATCTTTTTTTCCCACTCCATAGCAAGATGGCAAGATTAGCAAGAATCTCCATAACCATCAGGCAAATCATCTCAGTCGGAAGTTCCAGCAAAACATTCCAATATCTCCTGAACGGAAGATATAGCAGCATAAAAATACCGGCCAGCAAAAGACATATCGCCTGCACAGAGGTAATATACTGATCCCGCTTGTCCTCGAATTTTACCATAGCCGTAGAAAAAGAGCCATAAGCAAGGTTCAGCGTTATGAAAATCACAAAGATTGAAGACCATGAAGAATAAATCGTATACTGTCCAAACTGTTCTTGGGTCAACAGTCTTGTAAATATGGGCAATGTTACAAACTGTATGCAATTTTGAATAATACTACAGATTGCATAAGCTGTAGAAACCTTCACTTCCAAAGGCAGTTCTTTAAAACGTATTAAGCTCTTTAAAGACATTGCTTTTCTCCCTGATAAAATCAAAATCTCTTCCAATTCTACCATAAACAATATTGAAAGTCGATATCGTGTTTTACTTCAGTCTCCCATAATGATCCTGCTTAATATATTCCAATATCTTCTGTCCGTTCCCGCCATTACAGTTCCCTAGAAGCTCTCTTACGATCTCCTGTCTCATACTGCTTTTTGGATCTTCACCGCGGCAAAGCATCTCCAGCGTATCTTTCAGTTCCTGTACGTTATGAACGACATAATAAGCATCCATCAGCTTTTTATTTGCATCGTTAAATATTTCTTTATAACTGCAGAAGATCACCGGTTTTCCTGTAACCGCAAAATCCACGACAACACCTGACATGTCAGAAACCAATATGTCCGCCGAAGCAAAATTATCAAGATATTCCTTTCTCGTATCTAAGCAAATATTTTCCGTATT
>JAXFDY010000185.1:0-23093 GCA_034172985.1 Lachnospiraceae bacterium | reverse complement strand
CTTATATTCATTCAGAGTCTTATGCGGCGGGAGAATTAAAACACGGAACGATTTCGTTAGTGACAGATTCGATGAATATTATCGCTGTTGCTACACAGGATAATTTATTTGATAAAACCATCAGTAATTTGAAAGAAGTGAAAGCAAGAGGTGCCAAAGTGACTCTTGTGTGCAAAGAAGGTATTGAACTGGGAAAAGATGTTGCAGATTATATCGTGCATGTTCCTGTTGTGGAGGAGGATTTACTGATGCCATTTACGGCAGTGATTCCATTGCAGTTTATTGCTTATTACACTTCTGTGCTAAAGGGATGTGATGTGGATAAACCGAGAAATCTGGCGAAATCAGTCACAGTAGAATAATATGAGCCAAGGGACAAATGGACATAAAATACATGCTTGCATGTATTTTTATGTCTATGGGTCCCGACATCAGGCTCATTTGTCGGGTAACTCATAATATTCTGTGGAAAGGGAGATGATATCATGTCAATGAATTTGTTATCAAATAGAGAACTTTTTGAACATATGGAAGAAACTATAGCAGAACCTCTGTTGCAGGCTAAGACATATCCATGGGAGGTGCTTCCGGAGATTGGTGCATTTGTATTGAAACTGGGTGCGTCGCTTTCTGAGGAAGAATATGAAAAAGCAGGGGAGAATGTATGGATTGCGAGAAGTGCGAAAGTATATCCGTCAGCATATATAAATGGCCCTGCAATCATCGGAAAGAATGCGGAAATAAGACATTGTGCTTTTATCAGAGGGAATGCCATTGTAGGAGAAGGTGCAGTTGTGGGTAATTCCACAGAATTAAAAAATGTCATTTTGTTTAATAAAGTGCAGGTGCCACATTACAATTATGTAGGAGATTCCATTTTAGGCTTTCAATCGCATATGGGGGCGGGGTCTATCACCTCCAATGTGAAATCAGATAAGACATTAGTTACGATTTCTGTAAATAGTGAAAAGGTTGAGACCAAACTTAAGAAAATGGGTGCTATATTAGGTGATCATGTAGAAGTGGGATGTAATTCAGTTCTGAATCCGGGAACGGTGGTAGGAAGAAACTCTAACATTTATCCGTTATCCATGGTCAGAGGATATGTACCGGCAAATTCTATTTACAAAAAACAGGGAGAAGTAATAGAAAAAATAAGTAAGTAAAAAATAGTCCCCAAACCGGGGACTATTTTTGTTATCTTATATAGATTATAACTGAGGACCTGCCTTAACTAATGCCTTACCAGCTTCGTTTCCTTCGTATTTAGCAAAGTTCTTGATGAAACGTCCTGCAAGGTCTTTTGCTTTTGCTTCCCATTCAGATGCATCAGCATAAGTGTCACGAGGATCAAGAATGCCTGTATCTACACCAGGAAGTTCTGTAGGTACTTCGAAGTTGAAGAATGGGATTGTCTTTGTAGATGCTTTTTCGATTGATCCGTCAAGGATTGCATCAATAATACCACGAGTATCACGAATAGAGATACGTTTTCCTGTACCGTTCCATCCTGTGTTTACAAGGTATGCTTTTGATCCGTTTTCTTCCATCTTCTTAACAAGCTCTTCTGCATATTTTGTTGGGTGCAGCTCAAGGAATGCCTGACCGAAACATGCTGAGAATGTAGGTGTCGGTTCTGTGATTCCACGCTCTGTACCAGCAAGTTTTGCTGTAAATCCAGAAAGGAAGTAGTATTTTGTCTGTTCAGGTGTCAGAATAGATACAGGAGGAAGTACTCCGAATGCATCTGCTGAAAGGAAGATAACATTTTTAGCTGCAGGAGCTGCAGAAATTGGACGTACAATGTTATCAATGTGGTCAATTGGGTATGACACACGAGTATTTTCTGTTACGCTCTTGTCGTCAAAGTCGATCTTTCCATTTTCATCTACTGTAACATTCTCTAACAGGGCATTACGCTTGATTGCTTTGTAGATATCAGGCTCAGATTCTTTATCAAGGTTAATAACCTTAGCATAGCATCCGCCTTCGAAGTTGAATACACCATTGTCATCCCAGCCATGTTCGTCATCACCGATAAGAAGACGCTTAGGATCTGTAGATAAAGTAGTCTTACCTGTTCCTGAAAGACCGAAGAAGATAGCTGTATTTTCACCGTTCATATCTGTGTTTGCAGAACAATGCATGGAAGCGATTCCCTTCAGAGGAAGGAAGTAGTTCATCATAGAGAACATACCTTTCTTCATTTCTCCGCCGTACCATGTATTAACGATAACCTGTTCTTTGCTTGTAATGTTAAATACTACAGCTGTTTCAGAATTAAGTCCTAATTCCTTATAGTTTTCAACTTTTGCTTTTGATGCGTTGTAAACAACGAAATCTGGCTCAAAGTTTTCAAGTTCTTCAGCTGTTGGTCTGATAAACATGTTTGTAACGAAATGAGCCTGCCAAGCAACCTCTACGATGAAACGGATGGCCATTCTTGTGTCTTTGTTTGCACCACAGAATGCATCTACAACAAACAGTTTCTTGTTTGAAAGCTCGTCCTGTGCAATCTTTTTGATCTCATCCCATACTGCTGGAGTAACCGGATGGTTATCATTTTTATATTCATCAGAAGTCCACCATACTGTGTCTTTTGAATTTTCATCCATAACGATATATTTATCTTTAGGAGAACGACCAGTATAAATACCTGTCATGACGTTAATAGCACCAAGTTCGCTTTCTTGTCCTTTTTCATAACCTTCCAGACCAGCTTTAGTCTCTTCTTCGTATAATACTTCATAAGAAGGATTGTATACGACTTCAGTTGTTCCGGTAATACCATACTTTTCCAAATTAATGTTTGACATCTGTTATTTACCTCTTTCTTTTTCTAGATTAATAAATACCTACATCGACTTATGTGGAATGCCAATGTTTCATTTATCGCCACTATTATACAGGATAATTTGAAAAATGTATAGTCCAAAGTTTTAGATTGTGGATAATTTAACAAAATTTTTCTTTTTTTGCATTGATTCAGGATGTGCCTTAAGAGTTCTTTTGTTGATAATTCATAAAAGATATGGTATGATACAAGGGTCAGAATAAAAAGAAATTGGAGGATACTATGAAGTGCAGTAGATGTGGCGCAGAATGTAAGGATACCCAAAGTTTCTGTTTGAATTGTGGGACACCGCTTCATGCAAAGGAAGAATTTCAGGGCATGGAAGAGGAACTTGCCAATAGTGTAGGGGAACTGCTTGACGGATTTGATGAAGAAGATGATGACGAAGATTTTGAAAATTATGACATCAAATTTGATGAGTCGGTTTTTGAGGATGAGGCAAAGAAGGTCCGCAAGGAATTGCAGGTAGAAAATATATACAGCAAGAGCAGAAGCAGTGAATCTTCTGATGAGGACGAAGAAGAATGGGAATATGATGAGGATAAATATTTCGATTCTATGCAGGTAAATCATATGGAAGAGGAACTGGAAGATCCTTTTGAAGAGATAGCACCGAAAGAAAAGGAAAAAAAGCCTGTACAGAAGAAACAGGCAAATAAAAAGAAAAAAATTGCAATCACATGTGCAGTAGTGGCCGTAGTTCTTGCAGTTGCCATAGGTGGAGGGATTTATATACTGAATAATATTCATTTTAACCTCACATCATTTGAAGATTATTACAGACTGGCATCAAAAGAATATAAGAGAGCAGATTACAGTATTGCCCTTACCGACAGCAAAGCTGCTTTAAAAAAAGCACAGAAAGCATATGACTCAGAAGATAATGAGAGTAAAAAGAAAGAGGCAAAACAGAATATTATTAAAGCAAGAGAATTAATCAATGATATTTATGAGAAGACAAATAAGATTGATGATGAATATGCAGATAATATGCTGGCGATAGTTACTTTGGATGATTCTTATACAGAGTATTATGTGAAATTAGCCAAATATTACAGCGAGAATAAGCCGCCTCAGGTTCTTACAGATTTTTTGAGAACGGTTGATGATGATAATGAGAAAGCGAATAAGGCATTAGCTGATTATATTGTCCCTGTTCCAAAAGCAGATAAAGACAGTGGGAAGTATACCGAAAAGTTTGCAGTCACACTTACTTGTGATAAAAATTGTATTATCTATTATACGTTAGATGGACAGGATCCTTCAGTATATGGTGTAGAGTATGCAGGACCAATTCAGATTACAAACTTCAGGGTACCAGAGGATACAAATGAAGAAAACGGAGTTACAGTTTTAAAAACGATTACTGTGAATGGTGATGGTGTCGAGAGCAAGATAGAAGAATTGACATATGAAATCATTTTGGAGTCTGCAGAACCTGTTGTCACACCGGATTCCGGTCAGTATGATGATTATACAGAAATAAAAGTCAGTGTTCCGGAAGGAAGTAAATGCTATTATACTATAGGAGAAGGTTCTACAAAGCCGGAAGATCCTGATGAATCCTCTACCTTGTATATTGCCAGTGAAAAAGATGTGCCGGAAGGTGAAGAATATGAGCCATTGCAGATGCCGCGAGGTACTCATATTATGAAATTTATTATTATTGATGAATATGGAATTGCCAGCGATGTAGCAGTCCGTTCTTATAATCTGGAAATCCCAAGAGCAATTTCTCTCAATGAAGCAGAAGATTTAATCAAAGAGACTTTGATAGAAGATAAAAAAATCATTGATGCGGAGGGACACAATGAGGCTGGGCACATTATAGATGTTCAGTGGGATGAAACGGTTATTATAGATAATGATGAATATTTTATGATATTTGCTATTGAAAAAGATGACAAAGATGCTGAAATAGCAAAAACTGTTTATGCAGTAAATACTTACGATAAAACAGTGGTAAAAGAAGTTAAGCAGGAAAATGGAGTATATGTCATTCCAGAAGAAGAAACCGAAGGAGAGACTGAGACCACAAACACAAGATAATGATAAGGCAGAAAGCTTGAGATATGAGCTTTCTGCCTTTAGTGTTAATCTGGATAAATGTTGTTGTAAACCTCTTCAATCATTCCCTCAATGAGCAATTCATCAGCTTCTTTAAAATGTTCCTGTACCAGTGTTTTCATATGGGCACTTCGCGAAAAATAAAGTTCTTCCTGAGAAGGACCATCTTCTTCTTGTGCATTCGCCAAAGGAACATACTCGTTCAGAAGGTAATTTTTAATCTCGTCAGTAAGGGTTTGCTCTGTAGGAATCTCTTTTTTAATGTTTTTTGCTCGAAAAATAGTAATGATTCCGGTAATGATAAACATTCCGAACATAACTAAACCCAACAGATAGAATAATAATGTAACTTCAAATTTTATGATTTTAAAATAAACCAGTGCTATAAATACAAGACCAAGAATTCCCACAACCAGAAGACTGAAAGCGGATGACATAAGATCGTTATATTTTTCTTTTGCATTAATAAATGTCTTTGCACCTTCATCAGGAGTCATTTCACGGGCAGAAGAGGATATATATTCTATGACGGCGTTCTGCTCAGACTGGGAAAACTGGTTTTCTTTATTCTCATCTATGTAATCCAGAATGGAATTTTGAATTTGGAAAAGCTCCTGATTGGAAACAGTTATGGAACACATTCCATTTTCAGAATTGGTAAAATACTGAACGGATGTAAAACGTTGTTCGCATAAGTGGTTAAAAAGTTTTAATACCAGCTCTTCGTTTGAATATTCGAAAACAATAGAAGTTTCATCAATGTTTCCGGTTAATAGTTCTTGTCCGCAGTTTGGACATGCTGTATCTTCAGTGTCGTGATTCTGCTTACAAATCGGACAAAATTTCATAAAGTACCTCCACATAATTTATCACTTTTTCATCTATGCCATTAGACACTGGGTTAAGTTTATCACAGAATTGGCTTTGAAACAAGTAATACACAATTTTTTCACATAAGAGTCATAAGCAAGGTTGTTTTTTCTGAGTGATTATTATATAATAAAAGCCAATTATCATTACGAAAGATTAACAGGTGAAGATATGAAAATTACTGTGTTATGTGTTGGAAAAATAAAAGAGAAATATTTTACCATGGCAATCGATGAGTATGTAAAACGGCTGGGAAGATATATTAAATTGGAGATAGTAGAATTACCGGATGAAAAAACACCGGATGGTGCGTCAGAAGCTATTGAAAATGCCATCAGAGAAAAGGAAGGAAAAAGGCTTCTGGCAAACCTGAAGGAAGATTCCTATGTGATAACATTGGAGATAGAAGGTAAAATGTTAGATTCAGTCGAGTTAGCAGATAAAATAGAAAACATCGGTGTGTCAGGGAATGGACATATAACATTCATCATCGGCGGTTCCTTAGGTTTGTCTGACGAAGTAAAATCGAAATCCGATTATAAACTTAGTTTTTCTAAAATGACTTTTCCACATCAACTGATGCGGGTAATCCTGTTAGAACAGATTTATCGTAGTTACCGGATTTTGAATCATGAACCGTACCATAAGTAAGAAAATCTATTTCATGACTGCAGTTCACACCCTAAAAACAACCATTCGCGTAGATAGCAAAAAAAAGTAGTTTTTTGGTATATAATATATATCAAAATTAAGGAGGTGGCTATTTATGAGAATACGGAATGTCAAAGGCATACGAAAAATAAGTGTCATGCTGTGTAGTATTTGCATGATGCTTTTGTTGTTTTCAGGTATGCATACGATTTATGCCCAGAGTAGGGCGGAACTTACAGCATCTTCCGGTGCTGGAAAACAGGGGGGAAGGATAGATGTTTCCTTGGAATTATCGGGAAATCCGGGAATATGGGGAATGAAATTCAAAGTAGGTTATAATCATCAGGTGCTGACTTTGGAATCTGTTAAAGCCGGGAATGTTTTTGCCGAAAGTGAGATTACATTGCCGGAAAGTTTGAACAAGGAGCAGTTTGTTTTTTATGCCTCTGCCGATAAGCTGGAGAATATTTCAGTGGATGGGACAGTGGCTGTCTTAAGTTTTTCCATCAGCGATGATGCTGTCTGTGGGGATTATCCTGTGACAGTGGATATGATTCAGGTGATTGATGTTGATGGTAACGATGTAGATATTGTTGCAGCAAACGGCAGGGTTACTGTTGAGGAAAATAGTAACGGAGGTAGCAGTGAAGGAGAATCAATATCTGGGAATCAGAACACCACAGGTACTGGAACTGTTAATGAGGAAACAACAGATGCCGCAACAGATGCCGCAACAGATGAAGCAGGAAATGTAAAAACGAATGACAGGTTTCATACTGTAATCATAGTTTTGATGTGCACAGCCTGTGTCTCTTGTATCATATTTGTGAAATGTTACAGGAAGGGAAGGCGATTTTGTAATATTAAGAAAATAGTAAGTATTATGCTTGTTGTTGTTATGGCGGTGACCATGATACCAATGTCTGCGACCAAGAATATTCTTGCAGTAACCGCTGATACAGTTTCCTATGGTGATGTCAATGCAGACGGCAAGATAGATTTAAGAGACGAGTTGACATTAAAACGCTATATTGCCAATGAGAATCCTTCTGGATTCAACTTTAAGAATGCGGATGTGAATATGGATATGGTAGTGGATTCCAATGATTTGCAGATGCTGAAGAAGTTCCTGGCAGAATGGGATATTACTTTAGGAACGGAGCGTTGTAAGGTTAGTTTCTATGACGGTGAAAGATTGATTGATGTTCTGTATACAGATGTGAACACTCCTTTAGGGGAAGTACCATCTGTAGGAAAATCCTCAAAAGCAAATGCAATTTTGCTGGGATACTATACGGAACCGGAATTTATAAATCCGTTCTTTGCGGAAAATCCAGTAATCAAGGATATGAACGTCTATGCAAAGTATCAGGAAATGGGCAGTACCGAGGAGTTGAACATCACCTCCTTTGCACAGATGGATCAGTCTCCGGATTTGAGTTTTGAAATTCAGAAAGTTTCAGGTAATCTGGAGGCGAAGGATGCAGTGAGCCTTGAAGTAAAGGACGGCTCGGATCCGGTAGAACTGAGTATCCAAGACGAAGATGGAGACGGTGTATACACAGTAAAGGCTTTGAATGGTTTTAATGAGGGTTGCTCTTATGAACTTATACTGGCTGAGGGATGGAATTTTAAAGATAAGGAAGAAACCATAAGAACAGCTGCATTCTCTATTGATATGCAGGAAGTGGAAAAAATTCAGATGAGTGAGGATATTATATATATCCAGGATACGGATGCTATCAACTATACAGTTGGTACAGAACAGTTTGAAGTGCTTACATCTGAACAGGTTACAGAACAGGGTGGTAATTTTAATTATGAAGATGCGGAGTCTCTTGAGTCTGGAAAAATTCTTTGTATTTATGTGGGAACAAAGCCTACAGAGAGAAACTCCGATAATGGCGGAGAAATGCTGGATCCTGCGGTCTATGTAAAAGTGAGTGATATCGATGGGGAACAGGTAACTTTTGAACCATTGGATGGGGATGATCAGCAGCAACTCTACAATATTCCGGATAACTTCCCGATTTTGGCAGGGGAACTTCCGACCGAGGAGACTGGAAGCGTGAATATTGATGCGCTAGATACAGATATGTATGCAACTATGTTTGGTGAGGTGGATGGAACCCTCGAAAAAGCGTTGGAAGAAATCGAAGTGAATGACTTCGTGACCATTTATGTTTCACAGGATAGTCTCACTTCGGAAGCTGATTTGTATTATGGTGTAATTACCGATTATGACTCTGATACAGGGGAAATTACATATGAAAGAACTACCAGACAGGCAATTCTTGACAGTATGGATTTGTATAGTAAGGTAAATATTACCGGTGATGACCTTGTGACAGAGGAGGAAAGACAGGAGTTGGAGGAAACCCTGCTTTCACAGGTGGAACAGAGCGATTTTGGGGAGGAAGCCGCTTATCTTTTGGCGGATTTAGTTACCAGGACAGATGGTTTCCGTGAGAATATGACCATTCAGGACATATTGCTTACGGATGAAAGCGGCGAGCCTCTTTCGGAAGAGGAGATCCAGCTTCTGAATCTTGGTTCAAGTTTTGAGCTTTCGGATGATATTAAGTTGAAGGTTGAACTGATAACCCATGGCGATCAGTTGCATTTTGGTGATGGTGTCCAGCTAGCTATTGGAGTGAGTGCGGAATTTGAAGTTGAGGTTGAAGATGGAGATAAGGTTGCCATTGATCTTTCTGCAACTTTTGTACAGGAGGTTACTATTGACCCTACCGTAAAGGGAAGCATTGTTTACAAGGAAATCCTTTGGATTCCTGTTCCTATTGGTGTAGAAGTAGGAGCTTCTGTTGATATTAAGAGTTTTACTGCACTTTCTTTTGCAGCTGAAATATACACGGTAGCAGCCGAGGATAAGAATGTCTGGGAGAAAATAAAGGACATATCGAAGGATCCTACGGAGGTTTTGGGGCTCCCTGGAATGCCGGATAACCTCCAGAGCGGATTGAAAACAATCGGCGATGTGATGGATAAGATTGATGAGCTTGAAAACAATATTAAGAAGGCTACGGATACTGCCGAAAAGATTCAGGGTTACGAAAAGGATGTGGAGGCACTCTGGAATTTTATAGAAGAGAATGGTCTTACCACCAGGGAAGAGTGGGAGAAGATGGAACAGACACTTGGAAAGACCAGTGTGACATCTGACCTTTTGAGCCTGATGGATATGACCACGGACACAGAACTTAGTACAGAATATCTTGATTCTATGCAGGCATTAATGGATAAGTACAGCGAAATGCTGGAAAAAGAAACTGACTGGGTAAAACTGGTTGACCAGGAAATCGCAACTGCAGAAGTTAATATATTAGGTATTGCCATTGGTGTAGAGACACACTTTGTTGTGCGGGCAGATATGAGTATTGCCATTGGTTCCAATTTGGAATATGAGGTGGGTAAACGTTTCAATTTCTGGTTCAAAATTGGATTGTTTAAACCTTCTGCCGGAAGTTCAACTATGGATTTGATAGACGAGCATTTTGCATTCCAGTTCTATGTAATGGGTAAGCTTGGTGTTAAGGCTGGTGTTCAAGCAAAGGTTTATGTGGGCATTGGTACTGGAAAATTTGCTTCTGTCGGCATTACTACAGAGCTTGGCCCTTATATTAAATTATACGGTTTCTTTGTGTATGAGTACACCAGATATCGTTCTGCGAACTCACAGGAATGGACATCTGCTGAGCGCATGGCGGGCGCACTGTATCTGGAATTTGGATTGTACTTTATGTTAGGTTTTGAGGCAAACGCCCTG
This sequence comes from Lachnospiraceae bacterium, assembly GCA_034172985.1. GTDB lineage: Bacteria > Bacillota > Clostridia > Lachnospirales > Lachnospiraceae > CAG-303. The sequence continues at coordinate 12,867 of JAXFDY010000185.1, read as the reverse complement.
GGGAATCTGTTTGAATACAGTTATGACTTTTTGGATGTAGAGATTCCTTTATTATATGCAGGTAACTCCAGATATTACTATGCATGTGATTACGAACCAGCAGAGAATGAATCTGTCGTTATCCGTGATGAGGATAATAACAGCGAGACTGGCATCTCCATGAAACTGCCGGATAGCTTCAGGGCACTGTCCTATGTGGATCTTGACACAGGTATTCAGGGTACGGAGTCTCTGGATTATGGAAAATATCATTATACGGTATCGAATTCTAACTTTAGCTTTGATGAAACTACCGGAGAGATTAGTGTCAACGTTCCGGAAAATATACGTTATATGGAATGTGATTTGACGATTACATATCTTTATGGAAAAATGGCATTTAGTCAGTATGATATGTCTGTAACTGTCCCATTGGTGTGGACGAATCTATCGACAGAAGAACTTAGTGAGTATTATACTGCTTCTGTACGTGTGGGCAATGATGAGGATGGATATCAGACCGTTTGGAGCAAGAGGATACTTAAAAACCAGGAGTATGATTTGCCGACTGATGAGGAAATCAAGGAACTGATTGGTTGGAATGATAAAAAATATATTGCTGGTAATGGCTATGGTAGTCAGCAGATTACAGGTCTGACGCTGATTGAGGACAAGGTTTATGACTATAACCTGGATTATATGGAATATAGTCTGACTGTTGAGGGCATTCAGGATGAGGATGGTTCTACAACCAGCAGGGTATTTACTGCTAAATATGGAGAGGCCTTTGATTTCTCAGATCTTGAGGATACAGGTACAAATATAGCAGGTGTGAATTATACTAAATATGCAGGTGTGACCACGAATGCGACTATTTTAGTCAATGGTGAGGAACAGATTATTGACTTGACACAGCCTATCAATGGAAAAGTAGCAGAGGCACTGAATAGTGGTATAACGGCTACAGCAAATTATGTAGAAGATAGTGTTACAGTTATTTTTACATTTGTGGGGATTACGCATGAAGATGTGGCTATGAAGATACGCAAGGGTGATGTGCCGGATCTTTCAGAAATTAATAGTATCGTTGATTATGAAGGCTTTGCGATGACAGATGTTTATCCGAATGTGGAAAAAGTGAATAATGTTACTACCTATCAGGTAATTTGCGGCGAGCTAACAGGTCCGGAGGCAACGATTGTCTTTGAGGAAAATGGAGGCAGTGAGGTTACTGATATCACAAAGGTGGTAGGAAGTCTGATTGGAACACTGCCTGAACCGGAAAGAAAAGGTTATACTTTTGAAGGCTGGTACACTGACAATGGTACTTTCCAGAATGTATTTTCAGAAAGAAAGATGCAGGAAAATGGAACAACACTGTATGCGAAGTGGACAGCAAATGATTATACAATTACCTTCCATGTCAATGGTGGGAATGAACTGCCGGCTGATGAACAGAGCAGGAAGGTAATTTATGACGATACTTATGGTCAGCTTCCACTGCCAACCAGAAGCGGATACGGTTTTGAGGGATGGTTTACCGAGGCAGAAGGCGGTGTGGAAGTTCAGAGTGATGATACAGTAACGAAGGCTGCTGACCAGACATTCTATGCTCATTGGAAAGTATTGAAAGAAATTCCAACAAGCGTGTTTGATTTTGGAGAAATGGAAACATATATCTACAAGACGAACACAACCTACACTCCGGACTATATCTTTGAAGCAGAAGAAGGCGAGATATATGAAGAAGATAGTTTCACTTATCAATATAAGATACAGGGTGAAAGTGACTATATAGATGGTCTGCCGCTTCACGGAGGCACATATGATTTGTTGATTACAAGAGAAGCAGATAATGATTATGCCAAGTTTGAATATCTCTATACAGCAGTTTTGACAATCGAATACATTACCTTTGATGTTGATGCATGCTGGTATAGAGTTGTGGTGAAAGAGAATACCGGTACGGGTTCCAGTCGCTCCTTAAATGTAAAAATAGATTGGAGTGATGGTTCACAATCACTAACAAATATGGATATCAATAAAGCTGTGAGTACAGCGAATTTTGAGAGGTATGGAACTGCACCTACAAAATTTTATTGTAAGGCATCCGGTGGTCTTAGTAGAACATTCCATCTGGATGTGGATGTATATGATATTCTTGGCAACAGAAAAAATATTGGCAGCATAGATAAGTATTGGGTATCAGCACCGGAATACAATTGGAATATCAGTGTTCCAACAGTGGAGGCACCTGCAGATGATATCAATGTAGATAGCTGTAGCAAGATTGTTGTTAATTTGACAACTTATGGTATCAATGGTGTTCTTGAAGATGTCGCTTACATTGTTGATAACGAAGCTGTTACAGTGAAAGGTTCAAAATTGCTGATAGATGGTTCTCTGCTTGCTGATGAAAACAATACAATCATTGTTTCTGCACAGTATCCAAATGGTGATGTTGTACAGATTACAGAGTTTGATGTGACAGTCAATACAGTTGAGTAAGCAGTATAAGATAATGTGTTTAGGAGTCCAAAGCGGCTCCTAAATACTATTATACCGATTAGGCGTTTGCGAAACTCGTCGGGGAAGAGGTCTATATGTCTATTCTCACTCCGTTGTTTCGGACAAACCAGCCGAATTGTTCGGCTATGACGTACACTTCAGCTAATTTGTCCGCCCAAAGTCGCAATACATAGACATACTGTCCTCTCCCCCTCCCCGACCAGTTTCGCAAACGCCTATAGAAGTTTAAAAGAACGGAGGAAAAAAATGAAAACTCACGAATCACCGGAGGATTATCTGGAGGCTATTTATGTAATTAATAAAAATACTGGCGATGTTCGTTCTGTAGACATTGCAGCTTATTTTGGTTACACAAAAGCAAGTGTCAGTGTGGCCATGAAAAAACTAAGAGAAAGTGGTCATATTCTGATGGACCGATATGGTAAGATTACTCTTACAGATTCCGGATTGGCCATTGCAAGTAAAGTTTTTGAGCGCCATGAGGTTATTACTGCTTTTTTAATCAGACTTGGGGTAGACGAGAAGGTAGCAGAAAATGATGCCTGCAGAATGGAACACATCATTTCCCAGGAAACATTTGAGAAATTTAAAGATTTTTTACAAAAATAACATTACGATTCGCAGTCAAGTTGGCTGTGAATCGTAATTATTTTTCTATAATATGAACTTCCTTTTCCTTGTAATCACCTGCAAGAGTGATAGAATCCGCAATACCTTCTGTTATATATACTTCCTCATCTTCTGTGACCAGTACTGCATCAAAGCCTCCATAAGTACGCCAATATTCGGCTGCTTTGTCCTTTCCCAGAACAAATAATGTTGTAGATAATGCATCACACTGCATTCCGCTTTCACCTATAACTGTGACTGAGAGAAGGCCTGATTTCGCAGGATAACCTGTGGCGGGATCTATAATATGCCACCAGACATTTCCATCTTCATCTTCAAAATATCTCTCATATCCTCCTGATGTCACCACTGCCTGATCCCTGATTTTCAGAACAGCCATATACTCCTCTGTTTTCTCAGGATCCTTGACAGCCACAGTCCATGGACTTCCATCTGCTTTACTTCCTATGGTCTGAATATTCCCGCCCAGAGAAAGAATTGCACTTTCCACTCCTGCATCCTTTAAGGCCTCTGCTGCCTTATCTGCAGAATAACCTTTTGCAATACCTCCAAAATCAATTTCCATTCCCGGTTCGAGTATCAATGTTCCCAGAGTCTGATCTGTCTGTATTTTTTCATACCCTGTATTTTTCATAATCATTTCTATCTCAGATGCTTCGGGAACCTGATACGCCCCGGTAGTAAATCCCCATGCTTTCACAACCGGATAAATCGAAACATCAAATGCTCCTTGGCTCTGGCTGCTGATGATAAATGCCTGATTGAACAGCTCCATGACTTCATCGGAAACCTGAACCACATCTTCCACTCGATGATTGATCTTGTATATCTCACTTTTTTCATCTGTGACAGAAAAAATCTGTTCTATCTCCCGTATTTTTTTCTCCGCCAGATCTAAACCGGTCTGTGCATATGGTCCATATGCCTGCAAAACCATATAAGTATCCATGGCATAAAAAGAACACTCGTATTTATTATCTTTACTGCAACCCATAGTCAGTAAAACACAATTTATCACTATAAGAATGACAGAAAATTTCCTGCTGCGTTTTTTCATCGTCTTTTGCCTCACTCCTACCCCAATGCCACATCGAGCATCATCATAAGTACAAATCCCACCGAGAAACTGATTGTTCCTATATTAGAATGACTGCCTTCTACAGCCTCCGGAATCAATTCCTCCACTACTACATAAATCATGGCACCTGCTGCAAATGCGAGAAGATATGGTAAAAACGGAAGAATAAATCCGGAAAGCCATATCGTAATCAAAGCGCCCACCGGCTCCACAACTCCCGAAAGCAGGCCATAAAAAAATGCTTTCTTCTTTCCCGCTCCCGAACTACATACCGGCATAGAAATAATAGCACCTTCCGGCATATTCTGAATAGCGATTCCAATCGATAATGCCAGTGCTCCCATCATAGTTATTGTCCCATTATCTGCTATCATTCCGGCAAATACTGCACCCACTGCCATGCCCTCCGGGATATTATGCAGTGTTACAGCCAATACAAGCATAGAAGATTTTTTCAACTGTGCTTTGATACCTTCCGGCTGTGCTTCATTCACATGAAGATGGGGGATGATCCGGTCCAACAATAACAGAAAAGCAATACCAAGGATAAATCCGACTGATGCCGGCAAAAATGAAAGACGCCCCATATCTTCCACCATCTCCATGGATGGAATCAAAAGTGACCATACAGACGCAGCGACCATTACTCCAGCAGCAAATCCGGATAGTATCTTCTGAACAGATGGCTTCATATCACCCTTCATAAAAAACACACAAGCTGCCCCGAGAACCGTTCCTATAAAAGGAATCATAATTCCTAACCACATATCTTTTCTCCTTTTTATTCGTTATAATTATTATATGAATATTGTTTCTTTCCGCCACTCTTAAAAATTTCTGAAAAAAACAGAAAATATCATTTTCTAAACATGATTTGTCATTGTCAAATCATATCTGCTCATATATGATATTATCGCAAAGCAACATAATCATACAAAATTTTTTAGTTTTTTTCAATGAATTTTAAAAGAAATGAGGTATTTATGAGCACAATTTTAAAAAATCCTATCTTCTGGTCGGATGTACCAGACGTAGATGTACTTAGACATGGAAATAATTTCTATATGGTAAGCACTACCATGCATGTTCTTCCCGGATGTCCAATTATGAAATCCACTGATTTAGTAAATTGGGAAATTCAATCTTATATTTTCGACTGTGTAGACGATAACGATATGTACCGTTTGGAAAATAAAGAAAAAAACGGTGTCTATGGAAGAGGCCAGTGGGCAACCAGCCTCAGATATTACAACGGTGTTTTTTATGCATGTTTTGTCTGCAATGAAATGAATAAAACTTATATTTATTACACGAAGGATATCGAATCCGGTAAATGGGACAGACACATTCTGGATGGTATTTATCATGACCCGTCTCTTCTCTTTGACGATGGCAGATTATTTATTTTTTATAACTGTGGCGATGTTCGCATCACAGAATTAAACATTGACGCCTCCGGTGTGAAAGAAGGCGGTATCGATCAATTATTATTCTCTACTCCAAAAGAAAATATCGGTCTTCGATGTGAAGGCTGCCATGCATATAAAATCAACGGATATTATTATCTGATTTTTATTGAATGGCCAACAGACGGAAATAAGCGAAGACGTGAAGTCTGCTATCGCTCCAAAGAATTACTCGGACCATATGAACGTAAAATAGTTATGGATGATGATATGGGATATCATAATAAAGGTGTGGCACAGGGTGCTATCTTTGATGATGCAGCAGGAAACTGGTATTCTATGCTGTTCCAGGATCATGATGCCGTAGGACGTATCCCTTGCATCATGCCGGTTACCTGGGAAAACGACTGGCCTGTATTTGGCATTGACGGTAAAGTTCCTCATGAATGGGAAGTTCCTTTTGAGGAATCTGCTCACTTCGATATGGTAATCAGTGATGATTTCAATCACTCCTCCAACTCTCTGGCAAACCAGTGGCAGTGGAATCATGCTCCAGACAATGCTTTTTGGTCCTTTACTGAAAGGCCTGGTTTTCTCAGACTGACTACAGGAAGCATTCGTGACGATGTTTTATTTGCCAGAAATACTCTGACCCAGAGAACAGAGGGTCCTTCCTGTCAGGCCACTGTCACCGCTTACTTATCCGGTATGAAGGATGGTGATTTCTGTGGCTTAATCGCTCTCCAGAGTAATTATGGAACAGTAGGAATCAAAGCTGAAAATGGTGTTAAATATATGGTAATGACCACGAAAGACGGTGAACAGGAACGTATTTTGTGGAATAGTGACACTGCCTTTTTCCGTATCCATTTTGATTATGAAGACAGCCGTGATATTGCAACATTTTTCTATTCAAAAGACGGCAGTCAATTTGATAAAATCGGTATTGATTTAAAGATGCTTTATACACTTGATCATTTCATGGGTTATCGTATCGGCATATTTAACTATGCCTCAAAAGAAACTGGCGGATATACCGATTTTAAAGATTTTGATTACAAGAGATTCTAGAAAAATAACGAAGCTGTCGTCATAACCACGGCAGCTTCTTCTATCTGGTTCTTATACAGCCATTTCTGTATAGTAATGAGGTGTTGTCATCGTATACGGATTTAACACATCTGCAAGCTGGCCTTCTGTAAGAAGACCTTCTTTTAACACAAGATTCTTGACAGATTCACCTGTCTTCAGAGATTTCTTTGCTATTTCCGCAGCCTTTTCATATCCGATATATGGACAAAGTGCTGTTACAATACCTACACTGGATTCTAAGAGTTCCCGGCATCGCTCCTCATTGGCCTTGATTCCCACAATACAATTATCTGTCAGTGTTTTTACAGCTTCTGTCATAGATGTAATTGATTCAAATAAATCATAAAATACAACAGGTTCAAAAGCATTCAGTTCCATCTGTCCTGCTTCTGCTGCCATTGTAATAGTAGTATCATTTCCAATGACAAGAAATGCCACCTGACTTACTACTTCCGGAATCACCGGATTTACTTTTCCCGGCATAATGGATGAACCATTCTGCATGGCAGGAAGTGTAATTTCCCCAAATCCGCACTTTGGTCCACTGGACAGAAGACGTAAATCATTACACATTTTGGAAAGGTTCACTGCACAGGTTTTTAATGTATTTGAAACAGCTACAAAACTATCAAGATTTTCCGTAGCATCAAATAGATCTTCTGCCTGACATAAAGGATAACCTGTGATCTTATTTAAATTCGGAACGATTCTATGTAAATATTCACCTGATACATTTATGGCACTTCCGATAGCTGTACCACCAAGATTTACGATATAGAGTTCTTTTTCCGCTTCACATATTCTTGTAAAGTCACGCTCTATCGCACTGGCATATGCATGAAAGGTCTGACCCAGACGCATCGGAACTGCATCTTCCAACTGTGTTCTTCCCATTTTCAGGATACTGTCAAACTGTACAGACTTATCTAAAAGTGCTGTATGCAGCCGTTTTAATTCCTCTTTTAACGGCTGAAGTAAATCCAGGGCAGTCAGCTTTCCTGCAGTAGGAATGACATCATTTGTGGACTGTGCCATATTAACATGGTCATTTGGATGTATAATATGATAATTTCCCTTGACTCCTCCAAGGATTTCTATCGCCCTGTTTGCTATAACCTCATTGGCATTCATATTTGCACTGGTTCCTGCACCTCCCTGAATACCATCTACAATAAACTCTTCATGATATTTTCCTTCCATGATATCATTGCAAGCTGCAATAATGGCATCTGCCTTCACCGCATCCAGTTTCAGGCTGTCACGGTTTGTCACTGCTGCTGCTTTTTTTATTCTTGCCATATTATTAATGAAATATGGATTCAGCTTTCTTCCGGTAATCGGGAAATTTTTCATTGCTCTTAAAGACTGTACACCATAATATGCTTCTTCCGGTACTTCCATTGTTCCTATTGAATCATGTTCTAATCTTGTCTTCATATGTCTTCCTCCATGTGCAATCCCTATGTATGAACCGATTGCGAATCTTGTTTTTTATTTCACGCAAACCTTAACACAAATAAAAAAAAAGGTAAATAGGACTTACCGGATTTAGAATTAAATTTACAAATCGGGAATTTTCGAAAAAGATTATAAAGTATTTTTTTATTTTACTTTTCTTTTTTAACCATTTTTTAGTTCTGTTTTTTACAAGAAAAAGAAATGAAATCATGTTATAGTGAAGGAAAACAGATAAACAGGGAGGATTTATGACACATCAGTTAGATCATATTGATAAAGAAATTATAAAAATCCTTCAGGAGAATGCACGGACTCCCCTGAAGGTTATAGCAGATCAGGTATTTTTATCTTCACCCGCAGTTTCATCAAGAATCGAAGTTGTATTTCATACAACGATGGAACTGGATACCTTTATCGGTCAACTCCAGCATTTTGGAAAAACCCAGACCCAGATTGTATTCTCTACATCTGTGGAACATCGCGGGATACAGTTAACAGAAATGTAAACAGGCTTTAATAATTTACACCATGATATCATACTTTTTAAATCTGATTAAACCTGCAACTATACTTATCATTAAAATGGTAGTAGCAAAGTAGAGCCCCACTTGAATAGAATAACCATCGGATACGAGGATATCATTTCGAAGTGCCATCATATAATTTCCAGGAAGAATTAAAAGCTTGGTACCTGCCGATGCAAGCAGAATTCCTTCTGTCACAAGATACGAAAACAATGGTTTTATAAATAACATAAGCATCTGTTGGAACAACGCAAGTGCTATAGTCATAACTATAGGCATAACCACTAGTGCAGGTACAAAATCTTCTGGAGTTGCCAAAATTCCAAGAACCTTATCATTGAAATATTCCAAATAAAAGACATCAGGTAAAAGACTGAAAGACTTTCCTTTAAATAAGCAGAAACCTATCATAACCAAAAACATTATAAAAAAACAAGAAAGCACAAACAGTATAGTCCAGATACATTTTGAAATCCAAAAAATCCACCTTTTTCTTGATTTAACAATATAGTTTACTCCCATCCCCTGTAAATCTTTCTGAGGATAATTTAAAACAGAAAAAAATAAGAAGGAATAAAAAAGCATCCACTTAATAGGAAAACGAAAATATTCTCCAGGGATTGGTTCAAAAAACCTCATTCCAGCAAAAATATGCAATAAGTACGTTCCAAGATTTATATCAGGTACATCTGCTGAAGCTTTCTGCATTCCATCTGCCAAAATAGATAATTCTAAACAAAATACAAAAGCTCCAATAAAAATAATACCTAATTTTATTCTATTTTGACGAAATCCCTGTATAATATCATATAAGAATAACTTTCTAAACATTGACAATTCTTCCATCCTCCATGAAATGTATTTCATCAGCCATTTCCTCAAGAATGGCTGTATCATGACAGGTAAGAACAACAAGAGCACCTCTCTCTTTTTCTGAAGATACAATTTTCTTCAACATATCTATACCTTTCGTATCCAGAGCATTCGTAGGTTCATCTAATAGAACTATATCAGGTTTTTCCATAATAGCTCCTGCGATACCAAGTCTCTGTTTCATTCCAAGAGAATATTTTTTATATTTCTTCTTATCAGTAGGATCTAATCCTACCCTGCTAATCACATCCATAATTTCCTGATCAGAAATACACCTCTTGACATTTGCTAACATCTTTAGATTATCGAATCCGGAATAAGATTCTAAAAATGCAGGATTTTCAATAAGAAATCCAAGACTTTCAGGAAAATCCATATCTTTTCCCAACACTTTTCCATTGATTAATATTTCCCCTTCTGTAGGTAGAATCAATCCACATATAAGTCTCATAAGCATTGTTTTTCCAGAACCATTGATACCTCTGAGACCTGTCACTGTACCGGAACGCATCTCTAATGATACATTATCTATCACTGTATGATTACGAAATTTCTTTGTTACATTTTTTATTTCTATTTTTGTCATAGCATTCTCCTTTACTCTATGTTGTTCATAATGTCATATTTTCGAAATCTCCTACATCCCACAAGAACCATACAAGCACACAAAATTAATAGAAATAGGATTACTATTATCCATTCTCCATCTGTCAATCCTATCTGTTCATAAATCTGAATCCGCTCCAATCTCATAAATTTTGAAAAAAATTCTATAAACATCAAAGTAATAAAAGTAAACAGAAATCCCATTTCTGGTTTTAGAAATACTGAGATAGTCATTTGAAAGAGGTTTAATACTATAATTATCAAAAAAGGAACTAATAACATTATGATATTCAATTCTGTTAACATATCTTTCCCCGCAAGAAAAAAGCATTCTACACTATATGGAGAAAACAAGTATATCTGTTCCTCATATGAAAACAAATTACCAATCAAATAAATAACCATATAACATATTGTAATATAACCTACAATCCAAAAACATTTAGAAATCCACCAAACACTTCTCTTCCTCGTCTTTGTCAGAAGTGCAACACCTAATTTATCAAAATCCCGAAAAATATAATTGATAGTACCATAGAGAATAAATCCATTCACTAAAACCCACTCAGCAAAAAAACGACTGATCTTGATAATACAAAGGACAAGTATAATATTCAAAAAACTAAAACGGCACTGACGGATGCCATTTTTTAGATCATATTGTAATAAAATCATTAATTGCTTCATATTTTCACCGTATATTTACTTTAAGATTTTTCTGAACAGGAGAAAAGGCTACCGTCAGAATAAAGTTCCCCTTTTCTACTCTATCTTTTGATATAGGATTTATTTTTGTGTTTTGAGAAAAACTAAATGGTAATTCTACTACCATTTCCGAATCCGGTCGAATTGCCAAAAACATTTCAGATGGCAAAGTAGGGTTAGCAATGGTCAATAATGTACTGTCCAGATTTATAAAACAAGCTCTATCCGTCAGTTTATATCCCCCAATAAACAGCCCCGTTTGTCCGGTATCCTGCTTATTTGAATTTTGAATCAATAATTTCACATTCACTACTAACTCGTCATTTTTTAAATTGAAATCATCATTAATTGTTCCATGTGATTCCATAAACTCCTGACGTGTCATCAACTGAGAATCTATGACAGTCACAGAATAACCTTCGACATTTTCATCCTCTTGAAACAGATAACAACCACTTAAATCCACTGTTTCTCCCATTTCATAAGTTTCCTGTTTTATCTTTTCATCCTCTGTATTCACTTTCCAAATACGGACTCCAACAATAATAATACTAACAGTAAGGACAATACCCACTATTAACTTAATACCCTTATCCATGTGCGCCCTCCTAAATCAGTTCCTTTTTCCATGCTGTTATTGCGGTAACACTTGCTGAAAGTACAAAAAAAATAATTCCTTCCAAAAGAATTATCCACCAGCATGCAGTATTTTCCGGAGCTTTCGCCCCAAGAAAATTTAACGGAGACAGTTCATAATAAACTTTATAATAGGTGACTGCTTTGCCATAATGTAACAAAAGTACTAGAAAATATGGTATCAAAAGTACTGCAATCTTGTTTTCAATCAACATAGAACAAGCAAGGCTTATACAAGCAAAAAGACCTGCAAAAATGAAATCTAAAATAAAATATAAAAAAACATACAATAATGGCTTTGAATAAAATAGATTTGCCCAGATATCTCCCTCCATAATTCCATAATACGGGAAGAAATGTATATTTGGTAATTGTGCCGGAATTACAGTAGCAATCATAACAAAATTGATAATCTGTGGAATCAAAATTACCATTCCACCAACAAGAAATGTAACAAGATATTTATTGATATAATAAAAAGTTTTTCCCCCAATAACAATCAAACTTTTATAGTAACCCGATTGCTTTTCTGCCAGATACCCCCAACCATATGGAAAGGCCGCAAGTAAAGGCAATAAATAATAAAAACAAATTGCTCCCATAGAAGATCTTTCTATGCTCATCCATTTTGAATATAGCGATATTTCCTGACGAAATCCTCCTATACTCTTCATGTCTTTCCAAACATCCTCATATGATCCCATTTGGTACAATGCTGCCGTAATCGCAAAAAAGCAAGTAATAGCCATTGTCCCTATAAACATTTTATTGTGCGTTGCTTTCTTTAACTCCATACAAAACAAACGCATAAATTTGATTTTTCCCATAAATCTACGTTTCCCCTTTCTCAACAGTAAATTTTATGAAACTATTTGCTTTTCCATACTCTGCTGCTGAATTTGTTTTTATCACAAAATACCATTCTCTATCTGACCAATCTTTAGGAACAAGCCACCCATATGTGATTTTTTTCTTCTCCCCTACTTTCAACGGAATAAATCTGTATGATTTTAATGATGTTCCATGTGGATTCAGATAAATATACTCTAAGGCTGACATTCCACCAGGATTTTCAATCGACTTTTGGTTTGCTAAATATCCATCCATGTATACATGATCTTCAAAATCCCCATCATTATCATAGTCGATAGTACTATAACCTGTATTTTCTACTTCTACATCTAAAAGTAACATAGCATACTGACGGCTTTCAGGCACATCTTCTGCTTCCTCATATTCCATACATATATCTGCAGGAACATCCATTCCAATAATATTTCCATTTTCATCAATGGACGCTTTCGAATCATTATATAGTATAATATCTTCCTCCGAAATACCTGCCTCATAG
>JAXFDY010000175.1:0-4842 GCA_034172985.1 Lachnospiraceae bacterium | reverse complement strand
CAGAGGGATTAAGAAAAATAGCATAAGAGAATTACTGGGTAGGGCAGGGACTGCCCGAATTAACGCCTGTGGAGATAGTAGGTTGCGAGGTCAATGAAGCAGGAAGCCCATTGGCTTTAGACAATGGGTAGTTCACTATTCAGATAAAATTGTAGTGGCTGGTTTACAGAGTACAGATGAAGAATATAGGGACTTCGCTGAATTTAAAAAGGAGGTTCGGGAAGATGAAAGACTAGAGTGTGTAGATGCAACGGCATATGGATTTTCAGGTATGCAGCACGGTACTGTACTGAATCTTGAGATGGGTGGATGGGCATATGTGTTTCATTCTGCCAGTGATATGAAGAAAGTATTTGAACATTTGGGAATTGAAGGAGATTTTTCGAATTGTAAGCATAGGAGTATGATTATCAGTCGGGATTTTGCAAATAATAAAGGAGTTAAGCTTGGAGATACACTCGACCATAGCTTTGATTCAAATCTTGATGGAGAGTATACAGTAGACGCAATCATTGATGATGGAAGTTTTTGTACATTTTATATCTATGAGGATGATGATAATCTGGGACGACTTTATATATATAGTGAAACAATGGAGGGCGAAGAACTATATAATTATGTAAAAAAACTTGCAGGAGACAGAAAGGTTCAGATATCAGAATCTGAGAGAGATAGTGTATTGCCGCAGTTTACAGTGTTCTATGTTCTTTTTTATACTGTAGATATTCTTATTGCAATTGTACTGGCAGTTACGGTAAATTCAGTGATAACAGGTCAATATTTAAAAAGAACTTATGAATTTGGAGTCTACAGAGCACTTGGAATAAGCAGGAAAGCTGTGAAGAAAAAAGTGGCAACGGAGATAATATTTATGAATATCATTGCATGTGTTGTTGGGTTAAGTTCGATACTTTTATTTACTTATATTCTAAATGAATTAGTTTATATTCAGAAAGGTTTGCATTTATTGTTCTGTTCGACAACAGGACTGAAAGGTTTTATTTTATGTGAGATTCTGATAGTAATTCCTATGGTTTTGTCAAAGGGAGCAATGATGAGTAAGGCAGATGTGACAGAATTTTAATAGAAGCTATGGGTTATTTGCTTATCAGAAATTTAATGATGGAGAAATGAGTGATTATATCCCGACGGATGAGGAACTAGAGAAGAGCTTTGCAACGCTACCAAATATTAATTTGTAGTAACTGTTCAGAAGCAAAATATAATTCAAAATGAAAAAAATGAGCATAATATAAAATACCGAGTATATTAAAGGATAGAGTTGAAACACTCACATTGTACAAAAATATGGAGGTATTTTTTTATGAAAGACAAAATCTTTGCTGTTTTGCAGAGAGTTGGGCGTTCCTTTATGCTTCCGATTGCACTTCTTCCTGTTGCCGGACTGCTGCTGGGCATCGGAAGCTCCTTTACGAACCCCACCACACTGGAAACATATGGATTAACGGCAATCATCAGAGAGGGCGGTATTTTATATACGATTTTAGACATCATGAGTAAAACGGGCAGTGTTGTTTTTGATAATCTGGCCTTACTATTTGCTATGGGTGTTGCCATTGGCATGGCAAAAAAGGAAAAAGAAGTGGCCGCATTGTCAGGTGCTATTGGTTATCTGATCATGAATACGGCGATCAGTACTTTAATTTCTGCTAAGGGAGGGGTGGAAGAAATGGCTGTAAATTCGACCACATCTACCCTTGGTATTACAACGCTCCAAATGGGGGTATTCGGAGGAATAATTGTGGGTCTTGGTGTTGCGGCACTGCATAACAGATTTTATAAAATCCAGCTCCCACAGGTTTTGTCGTTCTTTGGCGGTACAAGATTCGTTCCGATTATTACCAGTATTGTATATCTTATTGTAGGTATTGCCATGTTCTATATCTGGCCTGTTGTTCAAAACGGCATTGCACATCTGGGACAGCTTGTATTGCAATCCGGCTATATCGGAACATGGATTTATGGTATGGTTGAAAGGGCTTTGATTCCTTTTGGTCTGCACCATGTATTCTATATGCCTTTCTGGCAGACAGAGCTGGGTGGTTCTATGGTTATTGACGGTGTTACCGTTCAGGGGGCACAGAATATCTTCTTTGCAGAGCTAGCTTCCAAAACGACTGAACATTTTTCTGTATCCGCTACAAGATTTATGTCCGGTAAATTTCCATTTATGATTTTTGGACTTCCTGCTGCCGCGTTTGCCATGTATAGAGCTGCACGTCCGGAAAAGAAAAAAATCGTCGGTAGTTTGCTTCTTTCTGCGGGACTGACCTCTATGGTGACAGGCATTACCGAACCTCTTGAATTTACATTCTTATTTGTAGCTCCGGCCATGTATGCCGTGCATTGTGTGCTGGCAGGCCTTTCTTATATGCTGATGCACATATGCAATGTGGGTGTTGGAATGACTTTCTCAGGTGGAGCGATTGACCTTACATTGTTTGGAATTCTTCAGGGAAATACAAAGACAAGCTGGATTTGGATTGTCATTGTGGGATTGGTTTATGCAGTCGTTTATTATTTTGTGTTCTACTACATGATTACGAAATGGAATTTAAAAACCCCGGGCAGAGAAGCCGATGATGAAGAAACGAAGCTTTATACCCGTAGTGACATGAATGGAAGAGACCGGGTCAGTGCAATGATTCTTAAGGGACTTGGCGGAAAATCAAATCTATCTGATATAGACTGCTGTGCAACAAGACTGAGAATAACTGTGATCAATCCTGATTTGGTTCAGGACAGTTTGCTGAAAGAGAGCGGTGCCTCAGGTGTTATTCATAAGGGCAACGGGGTGCAAATCGTCTATGGACCACAGGTTTCTGTAGTGAAGTCTAAACTGGAGGAGTTTCTTGATAAGGCTGACGTTGATAATCCGGATAATCTGTCCGACACAGAATCTGCCACAGAACCCGTTGAAAAATCGGTTCGAAATTCTATGGTGTTATATTCCCATCTGACCGGAAAAGTTGTTCCTCTTGAAGAAGTGGAGGATGAAGTGTTTTCTTCCGGAATACTTGGTGAAGGTATTGCTGTTGAACCTGCGGAGGGAAAACTTTATGCGCCATGTGATGGTAAGGTGGATATGGTCTTTGATACAAAACATGCAGTCAGTCTGGTTTCAAAAGAAGGTTGTGAAATTCTTCTTCATATAGGGATTGACACTGTAAAACTTGACGGTAAATACTTTGAGGCATATGTTACAAACGGACAGGAAATTCGTAAGGGAGATTTATTGATTTCTTTTGATATTGAAAATATCAGAAAAGCAGGATTAAAAACAACGACTCCGATGACAATCTGCAACAAAGCAGAAGATCAGACAGTAGAAATTGTCAATACGGGAGATATATCCGCAGGAGATAAAATTATGGAATTATATTAATAAAAAGATTAATTGCACCATCTACTTGACAATACAAAGTAGATGGTGTATATTTATTATACTACTTGATAACACAAAGTAGCAGAAGGAGATGATGATTTGGATGATTCGCAGCTTTTAAGGGGAGTTCTGGAGGGCTGTATACTTGCAGTCATTGCAAGGGGAGAGACATATGGGTATGAAATACTGGCGGAGCTTGAGCAGTGTGGATTTGAGAATCTGCTGGAAGGAACATTGTATCCGGTTCTTACCCGATTAGAGAAAAAGAAACTTATTTCTTGCAGAAAAGCGAAATCACCGTATGGACCTATAAGAAAATATTATTCTATAACTGATGAGGGCAGACAGTATTTTGAGGAGTTTAAAATCAGCTATGAGAGAATTTCTGCTTCGGCAAAAAAAGTGATATACGATGAAAATATCGAAAGGGAAAAAGGTGACAAATTATGAGGGACAGTTATGTATTTTATGTTGATAAACTTGAAGGAGAATACAGGGAAACATTTCAGGGTATCGAAGCTTATATCATTGGAATCAGTGGGGATGATGATACAAAAGAAGAAAAGATGAGTACACTTCTTGATCTGTTCCTTAATGCACAGGAGGATGGGAAACCTGTTCAGAAACTTGTGGGTAAAAATGTTAAAAATTTTTGTGACATTTATTTTGCAGATATTACATGGAAAAACTGGATAATAGAATTTGCTGACACAGTAAAAACTTTAGCATGGTTTCTATTTGTTTTGGGAATGATAGACTTAGCTATAGCATTTCTGTCAGTAGGTATCGGGGATCTCTCTGCCTTTTCGGAAGAATTGGGTGAAGATGATATAGGCTCGTTGATTATTATTTTTATGTCTTCTTATATTATCTCAAGAATTACGGCATCAGCAGCCAGACAGTTGTTATTTAAAATGAAAAAAATATCTTATAGGGCCATGTGGTGGATACAAATACTTATTGGTCTGATGATCACGGTACTGGTTCTGCTTCTGGCATTTCATTTTGCCAGTGAAGTAAGGATTCCTATCTGGGTTGAGGTTATGGGCTCAGCAATTTATTTAATTTTGTATTACATATTAAATAGAAAAAGAGTTGCCGAGAGAAAAAAAGGAAAAATCAAAATGTCAGATCAGATTGAAGCACAGATTGAGGAGCAGTATCCTGCAGTGATGATGGACACCTTTCGCAGTAAAAATAAGTGGAGACGCAAATTTCACCGTCCTGAGCTTACGATGGAAGAATATAAGCAACTGGTGAAAAAAAATAATGAGAAAAACAAAAAATATAGATTTTACATATTTTATGTTTTTACTGCAGTCATTGTGGTGGCAATAACGATTGGTATGGCAGTGACAGGACAATTTGAATCATTGTTTGATGGAATATGTTTTTTCTTTGTATTGACGATTGTAGAGTATGCAATTATGATTCCC
>JAXFDY010000169.1:0-2940 GCA_034172985.1 Lachnospiraceae bacterium | reverse complement strand
TAGGTAACTGTGATTCCCAGATTTTCCTGGGTGGTTCTGAACAGACGACTCTTAAGGACCTGAACACCACGCTCGGTAAAGAGACTATTGATATGTATAACACAGGTGAAACCAGAGGTCAGTCCCAGAGCTATAACATGAACTATCAGAAGCTTGGGCATGATCTGATGAGTATTGATGAACTGGCAGTCATGGACGGTTCAAAATGCATTGTGCAGGTTCGTGGTGTAAGACCATTTTTCTCAGATAAATATGACCTGACAAAGCATCCTATGTATCACCTTACAGCGGATGCAGATAAGAGGAACTGGTTCGATATTGAGAAGTTCCTGAAGAAAAAAGACAACTTAACATTGAAAGCAGATGATCAGTTTACAGTCATCGAAGTAACTGAGTAACAGCTCTTTTGGAAGAAAAACACTTCTGAAGGAGCTTTTATTATGCGTGAGTAATGAGGAAAGGTTCGTGCTTGCACGAGACTTTGACGAATACCGCGACAATTCGCGCGGATCGTCAGCTTCAGTCGACGGGAGCTGACAAGAACCAATTAATCTTATTTCTTTCCACAGAAAAAGGAGCTGTGGAATATTTCAAAATGGAGGAAAAACAAATGGCATTTTTTCAGAGCGCAGTAGGCGTATTACAGACACTTGTTATCGCACTTGGAGCAGGTCTTGGTATCTGGGGCGTAGTAAACCTTATGGAAGGTTATGGTAATGATAACCCCGGTGCAAAGTCACAGGGAATGAAGCAGCTCATGGCCGGTGGCGGTGTAGCACTTATCGGAACTACTCTTGTTCCGCTTCTTTCCGGGCTTTTCTAAGAAAGCCAAGAGGTAAATATTGCCAACTGATTTGAATTGACATTGTATAGACAGTGTCATATAATATATACAGAGAAAGAGAGGTGCTTTTATGGAACAGATGGGAATTGTACAGGCAAGAACACCAGAGAGTGTAAAAGAAAATGCAACTAACATTTTAGAAAAGCTCGGTCTCAATATGTCTACGTATATTAATATGGCACTGAATCAGTTGATTATTCAGGAGGGAATTCCTTTTTCAGTTAAGCTGGCAAAGACGTCATATACAGATGAGGAAAAGATTAGCGAAGTAGCTGCTACCTTAGAGATGGAAGGTCTTCAATTGAGCGACGGTGACATTTCAATGCTGCAGGAAATCAAGCACGGCAACATGAGTTTTGATGATGCAAGAGCAAAAGTATTAAGCGAGGTATAGTATGTCAGATACAATATATTGTTATCCTGACTCTGATGTACTGATCAATAAGCTGGATATAAGAGAACTTGATAAGCTGCATACATTTGAGCGAAAGCTGACAATGTTGAGATTGCTGGAGTTAATGGACAAACCAATAAGTGGTAAATTTGATTTTAAGCATTTACAAGCTATTCATAGGTATATCTTCCAAGATGTGTATGATTGGGCAGGAAAAGTGAGAACAGTAGACATTGCGAAGGGAAATATGTTTTGTAATGTCAGATTGTTGTGGTCAAGCATTTTTGTAACACTTGTGGCTAAAAAATATCTTGTTCCGGCTATGTCACCCTCGCTTCATGTGGAGTGGCATAACCATTATAACTATGTGGGCGCACATAATTGTATTCAACATATGCAAAGTCATCTACTGCCTGGTAGAGAGCTTCTTCCGTTTCAAACTCATACAGGTTGGTGCACTCATTTTTCAATGTGTTAAAATAACGCTCCATCGGGGCATTATCATAAGGATATCCGGCTTTATTCATGCTTTGTGTGATGTTCATGGATTCGCAAAACTCGGTAAATGCCCTGGATGTATACTGTGCTCCCTGGTCTGAATGCAGAATTAATTCACCTTTTATGGAAGGCTGTGAATCCAGTGCTTTCTGCAGTGTACGAATCGCGAGATCACTGGTGATATGGCGGTCTGTAATGCTTGCAACCACGCTCCGGTCATGAAGATCAATAATGGTGCAGTTATATCTTACCTCGTGATTCTTCAAATACAGATATGTGAAGTCTGTGCACCACTTTTGGTTGATCTCATCCGCTGTAAAATTCTGATTCAGCCTGTTGGAGAATACTTTATGCGGAGTTCCGTGTTCATAATCCGGTCTTTTCGGACGGACGATGGAGCAAAGTCCTAACTCTGTATTCATATATTTGTGTATTGTTGTAAAGCTGTAATGATAACCTCTGCGCTCCAGATATACAGTCATGCTCCGATAGCCGACCGTGCCATTGTGGGCGTGATAGATTTCACGGATCTGATCCAGAACTTCCTTTTTATGGGTATCGTAACCCGCCTTCCGGTGTTTCCGGTAGTTATAGTATGCGTTCGGCCAGATATCAAGCCTCCGTAGAAGCCAGCGCAAACCAAACAACTTATGATACTGGTCGATAAATCGATAAGCCTCTAATCGATTTCCTTTGCAAAGAATGCCGCTGCTTTTTTTAGGAACAGATTTTCCTTTTTTGCTTCTTCCAATTCCTTACGCAATCGGAGATTCTCTTTCATAAGTTCCATTTCATTTGGAGCATCTGGATTTTCAAGGGCTTTTTCCTGACATTCTTTGCTAAAATCTCTGCACCACTGGGAGATACTGGCCTTGGATACGCCGTATTCAGCAGTAATGCTTTTGTAGGTGCGTCCTTCTTCTTTGTGAAGACGGACAATTTTCTTTTTAAACTCTGGTGTGTAACTTTGTGGCATAATAAATACCTCTTTCCTTTATGAGATTTATTATATCTTATTAGCCACTCCTGTTACAACTTTAGTATAGCACTTCATAATCCATCATTATCCTGCTTAAGCTGCTTGCAGTAGGTCATGCCATCAAGATAGAAGATGCCGATTTCTCCGCTGCTCAATGTATCTGTCTTCTGTACCCATACAGCCTGTTTGTCATGGTATCTTGGTTCCATACTGTCACCATTAAGT
>JAXFDY010000149.1:0-54580 GCA_034172985.1 Lachnospiraceae bacterium | reverse complement strand
CCCCCGACCAGTTTCGCAAACACCTATTTAAATTTCTACTATGATATCATAGAAATAATTATTATTCAATAAAAAAATATTTGATAAAATATTCTAATTAGATATTGATAAACTAAGAAGTTTAGTATAAACTAACCAAAGTCGTGAATAAAAACTATATGATATAAGTTAAATGGAGGTAGAGAATGATGCCATTGACAGTAATGAAATCAGGAGAAGAAAGTGTGATAAAAAAAGTAGGCGGCAAGGAAGAGACAAGAAAATTTCTTGAAACCCTTGGGGTTGTAAAAGGTTCAACGGTGCAAATGATTACTTTCATGAATGGGAATGTGATTGTGAACATTGTTCCTGCTGTCCTGGTGCCTGCCATACTAAAAAATAGAAAAAAGCTGGTTTTGTGTTTGGAAAATAATACAAAATCAGCTTTTTTGTATGGAAAAAAAAATCATGGTATGATAAAATAAATAAAATATGGAGGATTTGAAATGAAACTACTGAAGATTTTAGATAGCGGCGGATATACAGAAGACATGCCGTTGATTTATAAACAGACTGTGCGGGCGATTATTGTAAAAGACGGAAAAATTGCCATGCAGAGAAGCAGGGATGGAGAATATAAAATTCCCGGTGGCGGCTTGGAAGAGGGGGAAGACCGGCTGGAGGCTTTGTGCAGAGAAGCAATGGAGGAAGCCGGTTTGAAAATAGTGCAGAATTCTGTAGTCGATCTCGGCGAGATGATAGAGTTACGTTGCGACAGATTTGATGCAGGAAAAAAGTTTGAACGTCATACTTACTATTATCTTTGTCAGGTTACAGATGAAAGATTTCCGCTTACACTGACGCAGAGTGAAAAAGAAAAAGGATTTGAGTGTGTCTGGGAGACACCGGGACGGATATATGAGAGTAATAAAGATCGCTGTAATTCACCCTATGTGATTCGGGATACTTTATTTATCAAGATGATTCTGGACGGTGAGATAAAAATTTGAGAAAACGTATAGGAAAGGACAAGTATTAGAAATATGGATATCAGAGAAGTTTTACAGAATAGGATATTACTGATGGATGGAGCGATGGGTACATATTTTAAATCACTTCATTTTGACAGTAATGAGGCAGAAGTTCCGGAGAAAGCTATGTTGACCTCTCCGGTATGGATTAAAGATATTCATAAAGAATATATATGTGCAGGTGCTGATATTATTCGTACCAATACATTTGCACTAAATCATAATATGGAAAGAGATACAGACAAGCTTTTAAACGGACTGGAAGAAGGTATCCGTCTGGCAGAGGAAGCGGTCTGTGAATCGAAAGAAGAGGGAATCGACAGGGAAATCTATATTGCGGTTTCTATGGGGCCCATGAAATGCACCAGTGAAGAAGAGGAAGAAAAGGTCTATCAGGAATATAGACTTATGATTCAGAAAGCACATCATATGGGGATGAAGATTTTTGATTTTGAGACTTTTTCTGATATTGCCATGGCAAAACAACTGGCTGCTTTCGTGAAGGAAATAAACCCTGATGCATTTGTAATGGTACATTTTGTCTTTAATAAAATGGGATATACAAAATATGGATTTAATATGCAGCGTCTGATTAATGAGCTGACAGAGGATACTGCAATAGATTTGTTTGGTTTTAATTGTGGAATTGGCGCAGCTCATATGAGTGAACTCTTTGATAAAGTAGTTTTTCCAAAGAAATGTCTGGTGGGTGTTTTGCCGAATGCCGGTTATCAGCAGGAACTCATGGGACGTGATATGTACTTTAACAATGCGGGATATTATGCGAAATATATGGAAAAACTTATCAGCAGGGGTGTCAATGTAGTAGGTGGATGCTGTGGAACGACACCGGAATATACACGGGCATTGAGAAAGCTTTTAGACAGACATCCTGCACCGGTGGAAAAACAGATTGCAGATATAAAGGTAAGGGAGAATCAGGATAAAGAAGAAAATCAGTTTATCAGCAAATTAAATCGTGGTGAAAAGGTATATGTGGTAGAACTGGATTCCCCTTTTGGAAAATGTGCGGATAAGTTTATTGAGGGAGCATTCCGGTTAAAAGAAAATCATGTAGACATGGTGACAATATCAGATTCGCCTATGGCAAAAGCAAGAGCAGATGCTTTTGAGATGGCAATCTATGTTCAGAATAAAACAGGTTTATCCATGATGCCACATATCAGTTGTCGTGACAGAAATCTCATAGGAATACATTCTGCACTGCTGGGAGCACATATCAATGATATTCGAAATCTGCTTATTATTACAGGTGATCCTGTGGCAAGAGAAGATCGTGATGTGATAACACCGGTATTCGATTTTAATTCAATCAAGTTAATGCAGTATGTGCAGAACATGAATGAAGAAGTGTTTGGAAACGAGCCGTTTTATTACGGTGGAGCATTAAATTATGCCACGGGAAAACTGGAACTGATTGCAGCACGCATGAGGAAAAAAATAGAGGCAGGATGTGGATATTTTCTGACTCAGCCGATATATTCCGATGAGGATATCGAGAGAGTGCGTGCACTGAAAAAAATGACAGGAGCAAAAATCCTTTGCGGAATTATGCCATTGGTAAGCTTGAAAAATGCAAGATTTATGCAGAATGAGATGCCGGGCATTCATGTGCCGGATGAGATTGTAGAACGATATCATGCCGACATGAAACGGGAAGATGCCGAGGAAACTGCAGTTCAGATATGCGTGGAAATTGGAAGGAAAATGAGTGATTTTGCAGATGGGTATTATATTATGACCCCGTTTAACCGTGTACAGCTTGTAAACAGGATTATTCACGGTTTACGGGACTGATGCAGTTCGGATTTGTGCATATAATTATCAAATTCCACCGAATATGTAGATAAAAGATGGTCAAGTTCCTGTTCTTGCGTTTCCGCGTTTATTTTGCTTTGCATGATATTGACAGAAATGGAGGCATAATACTCAAGTCTGCGGAGTTGACAGAGAATAATAAATATAGGCAACAAGCATACAAAACCTATGGGAAAAATGTCTAGTTGTATTCCCTGCTGAAAACCAAGACAGAGGAGCAGCATACCGCTTATTTTATGAGCGTAAATGGCAATTGTTCCAATCAGTAAAAAGAGCGTGCAGAAAAGCGCGTGGAAAAAATAAATATTATTTAAATCTGCAAAAAATGAGCTGATGGTGATAATTCCTGCAAGAACTGTCTGTATTAATATCGGAAGTGTAAGAAAGAGCAACCAGAAAGAGACTTTATGGATTCTTTCATGATAGTAATTTAAAAAATTTTTACTGCCCAGACGTAAAAAATATCGTTTGTATGGGAGAATTGTATCCAGTATATCATCAAATGCATCTGTAATTTTTTCTGCGGCTGCTTTTATATTTGTTAATATCTTATTCATAATAACAGACTCCTTTAAAAATTTTGTAGGTATCATAGACATAAAATATCCATTTATTCCTTAGCTCATTATATCATAATATGGGAAAGCTGACAACAGCTGCTATTGCCAAAGATTTTGAAATATGGTACTATATGAGTAACTGCGAATTAGAAATTTAAAAATGCAGATTAACGTGGAAATGAGGTAAAAAGATGAGAACCTTAATAAAGTCAGGCCGTGTTATTGATCCGTCAACGAAAACAGACGAAGTAAGGGATATTTTAGTTGTGGATGGAAAAATTGCCAGAAATGAAGGCTGTATAGAGGAAGCTGCAGATGAAATCATTGATGCCAGTGGCTGTTATGTTATGCCGGGATTGATTGATCTTCATGTTCATCTGAGAGATCCGGGGTTGGAGTATAAGGAGGATATTGAGTCAGGCTCCAGAGCGGCTGTGAGAGGCGGATACACAACGATTTGTCCTATGCCGAATACGAAGCCGGTGACAGATTGCGGAGAAGTAGTGAGATATGTCCGTGAAAAGGCAGAAAAAGTGGGATTGTTGAATGTGCTTCCCATAGGTGCGGTGACCAAGGGACAGGCAGGTGTGGAACCTACAGATATTGCTGAGATGAAAAAAGCCGGTATCTGTGCAATCAGTGAAGACGGAAAGTCGGTAATGAATGCCAATGTGTATCGCACAGCCATGAGAAATGCTGTAAAAGAGGGAGTTCCGGTGTTTGCCCACTGCGAAGATATCAGTCTTGTGGCAGGTGGAACCATGAATGCGGGAAAAAAGAGTGAGGAACTGGGCTTGAAAGGAATATCAAATTCCGTAGAAGATGTAATTACTGCAAGAGATATTTTACTTGCAAAAGAGACAGGAGCCACGCTTCATTTGTGCCATTGTTCCACAGAAGATAGTGTTCGTATGGTGAGAGAGGCAAAGGCAGATGGATTGAGAGTAACTGCTGAGGTGTGTCCGCATCATTTTACACTTTGTGAGGAAGATATTCCGGAGAATGATGCAAATTACAAGATGAATCCTCCGGTAAGAAGCAGGAGAGATTTGGAGGCGCTGAGACAGGGACTTCATGATGATGTTTTTGATGTCATATCAACGGATCATGCACCTCATAGTGAGGAAGAAAAAGCAGGAGGCTTTGAAAAATCCCCATTTGGTATTGTGGGAAGTGAAACTGCAGTTGCACTTACGATTACGGAATTAGTGGATAAGGGTGTACTTACTCCTATGCAGATGGCAGAGAAGATGAGCTATAATCCTGCAAAGATTCTTGGAATCGATAAAGGGAGTCTCGCAGTGGGGAAAACGGCTGATATCGTGATTATTGATCCGGAGGCCCGGTATACCATTGATGTGAATTCGTTTGCATCTAAGGGAAAAAATACACCATTCCATGGCTGGCAGGTGAAGGGAAAAGTATTAAGAACAATTGTGGCAGGTAAAACAGTTTTTGATGCAGGTTTGGATGAAAAATAGCATAGAAAAGGGGAAGATACAGATGAAAAAGATGAAAAAATTATTTACAATTTTTGTTGCGATGATTCTTTTGACGGGCACAATACCTTCGGCTGTATTTGCAACACAGGAAGAAGTGACTCCGGTGAAAACCATATATGTCGAATATGTGAATCCTGTTTATGCAGACACCATTCAGGTATCGAAATCGGATGTGCCTGTATATTTATCAGATGAGTATTGCACGTCTGTGCAGGATGCAGCCGAGATAGTGCGCTCGGCTATGCAGGGACGGCAAGAGACAGTCAAGGTAGGATTGAAACTGGCAGGGGATATAGATTCGGAAGGGATTAAAGAGCTGATTCATGAAATTGCAGATACTGCTACAGAGCATACAGGGAATCCGACGGAAGGGGATTATCTGGATAAGCAGTATGGCGGATGGTCGGCTGGATGTTCCTATTATACCTCCGGAAACACAAATTATATGACTTTTACCTATCAGATTACATATTATACTACAAAAGCACAGGAACAACAGGTGGATACAAAGGTAGCTCAGGTATTGCAGGAGCTTGGTTTGAGTGGAAAAACAGATTATCAGAAAATCTGTGCCATCTATGATTATGTGTGTGACCATGTTACATATGATTATGCGAATCTGGACGATGACAGTTATAAATTGAAATATACTGCTTATGCAGCTTTGATGAATGGAACTGCTGTATGCCAGGGCTATGCTAATTTAATGTATCGTCTGCTTCTGGAAGAAGGAATTGATTGCAGAATCGTTACAGGCATAGGAAATGGCGGACCTCATGCATGGAATATTGTCTATGCTGATGGAATGTACTACTGTTTGGATGCTACATGGGATGCTACATGGGATGCAGGCTCCAGCAGTTATCAGTATTTCATGAGAGGAAGCAGTACCTTTGAAGATCATACTTTGGGCGATGATTTCACAACAAAAGAATTTCAGCAGGCATATCCTGTTTCAACTACAGATTATGTTCCATCCTCTTCTTCTGTCATATTAGATAAGACGAATGGAATGGCTTTTGGCATTGATATTGGAACATCTTTTTCTACATTAAAGCAACAGTTAAAGAATGCATTTGTATTAACTGATAAAAATCATGTAGCTGTTTCAGATACCGGCAGAGTATTGCGGACAGGAGACTATATACAGATGACAGATGCGTCGGGCAGCGTGACAGGAGAGTACCAGATTTGCATCAAAGGTGATGTAAATGGAGATGGAGTTGCAAATGTTTTAGATATGGAAGAAATCCAGAAGGATATTTTGGGAATCGGAAATCTGGAAACTGTTTTTTATGAGGCAGCAAAACTGAAAGATGACAGAGATACGATTACTGTTTATGATATGGAAATTATACAAAAATATATTTTAGGAATTGGAAGCATAAATTAAATAAGCGATAGGAAAGGAAAGAAAGATGATTAACAAATTAGTAAACAAAATTCAGAAATTAAATGCACCGGTTGTGGTAGGACTTGATCCGATGTTAAACTATGTTCCGGAGCATATTCAGAAGAAGGCATTTGATGAATATGGCGAGACTCTGGAAGGAGCAGCAGAAGCTATCTGGGAATTTAATAAAGAGATTATCGATAAAACTTATGACCTGATTCCGGCTGTAAAACCTCAGATAGCCATGTATGAACAGTTTGGAATCGAGGGACTGAAGGCCTTCAAGAAGACAGTAGATTACGCAAAGTCAAAAGATTTGGTTGTTTTAGGTGATATTAAACGAGGTGATATCGGTTCTACGTCAGCGGCTTATGCAGTTGGTCATGTGGGAAAAGTTCAGGTGGGAAGCAAGTCTTATGTTCCATTTGATGAAGATTTTGTTACAGTAAATCCATACTTAGGAACAGATGGAGTGAAGCCATTTATCGATGTATGTAAGGAAAGTGGAAAAGGAATTTTTGTTCTTGTAAAAACATCCAATCCAAGTAGTGGTGAATTCCAGGATCGGTTAATCGATGGAAGACCATTATATGAAATTGTTGGTGAAAAAGTAGCTGAATGGGGAGAGACACATATGGGTGATTCTTACAGCTATGTAGGTGCTGTTGTGGGAGCAACTTATCCTGAAATGGGAAAAGTATTAAGAAAAATTATGCCAAAAACTTATATCCTTGTTCCGGGATATGGAGCACAGGGTGGAAAAGCAGCTGACCTTGCACCATACTTTAACGAAGACGGACTGGGAGCAATCGTTAATTCTTCCAGAGGTATTATCGCAGCATATAAACAGGAGAAATATGCAAAGTTTGGTGCGGAAAATTTCGCAGATGCATCAAGACAGGCTGTAGTAGATATGATTGAAGACATTACCACAGCAGTAGGATTGAAATAATCGGAGGAAAATATGAAATACAGTGAAATGGTAACTGTTACAAGTCAGGAGTGTATTGCTCCCGGCGTGTACAGTATGTGGATGAAAACGGACAAGATCGCAGAAGAAGCGGCAGCAGGACAGTTTATTTCGATTTACTGCAAAGAAGGCTCAAGGATTCTTCCTCGTCCGATCAGTATCTGTGAGGTGGATAAACAGGCAAAACAGCTTCGAATCGTATATCGGGTCGTAGGAAAAGGAACGGACGAGTTTTCTTCTTACCGGCAGGGAGATGAGATAAAGGTTTTAGGCCCTTTGGGAAACGGATTTTTCTTAAGAGAGAAAAGTGCTATGCTGATTGCAGGGGGAATCGGAATTCCTCCTATGGTAGAGCTGGCTAAAGAATTAAAAGAGTCAGGAGTGAAAAACATTCTTTCTGTCATAGGATATAGAGATGGAAATTTATTTCTGAAAGAAGAACTGGAAAAGTATAGTACAGTTTATGTGGCTACAGAAGATGGAAGTGCTGGCTCTCAGGGAAATGTCATGAATGCAATTGAGGAACATGCTCTGACTGCAGAGGTCATTTATTCCTGCGGACCAAAGCCGATGCTTCGTGCAGTGAAAGAATTTGGCCTTTCAAATAACATTGAAACCCAGATTTCGCTGGAAGAAAAGATGGCGTGCGGAATCGGTGCATGTCTGGCGTGTGTATGTCAGAGTACAGAGGTGGATGATCATTCTCATGTTCATAATAAGAGAATATGCAAGGATGGACCTGTATTTGATGCGAGGGAGGTAGAGTTGTAATGAATACAAAAGTGAACTTGGCTGGGGTGGAATTGAAAAACCCCGTGATGGAAGCTTCAGGAACCTTCGGATCAGGTATGGAGTATAGCGAGTTTGTAGATTTGAATCAGTTAGGTGCAGTAGTGACAAAAGGTGTAGCGAATGTACCATGGCCGGGAAATCCCACCCCAAGAATTGCGGAAGTATATGGGGGCATGCTGAATGCCATAGGCCTTCAGAATCCGGGAATTTATGTTTTTTGCAGAAGATATATTCCTTTTTTGAAGAAGTATGATACAAAAATCATTGTGAATGTATGTGGAAAAACTACAGAAGATTATATTGAAGTTGTTGAGCGTTTGGGAGATGAGCCGGTAGATATGCTGGAAATCAATATTTCCTGCCCAAATGTAAAAGAAGGTGGAATTGCTTTTGGACAGGATCCAAAAGCGGTAGAAGCAATCACAAAAGAAGTGAAAAAATATGCGAAACAGCCGGTTATCATGAAATTAAGTCCAAATGTAACGGATATTACAGTTATGGCTAAGGCGGCTGAAGCTGGTGGAGCGGATGTGCTGTCTCTGATTAATACCATCACAGGAATGAAGATAGACGTAGAACGCCAGACATTTGCTATTGCAAACAAAACAGGGGGAATGTCAGGTCCGGCGGTAAAACCGGTTGCAGTCCGTATGGTATATCAGGTGGCAAATGCAGTCAGTGTGCCGATTATTGGTATGGGTGGAATCACAAATGCGGAAGATGCCATGGAGTTTATACTTGCAGGGGCAACGGCAGTATCAATCGGTACAGCAAATTTTATGAATCCTACAGCCACAATTGATTGTGTAAAAGGGATTGAAGCGTATATGGAACGCCATAATGTGGGGGATATCAATGATTTAATTGGTATTGTAAAATAAAACGAAAATAAAAAATCATAAAGGTAAACTTACAGAAATGTAGGGACACAAAACCTTGATTCTAAGGTAAAATTATTTTACTATGAAAGTTCGGTTGCAATGATGATAATGATATTCATTGCAACCGTTTTCTTTTTTGACAGCGGGAGGGCTTGAGATGCAGAAGAAAAAAGACTTGATTTTAATTACTGCTGGATTGTTGATTGTAGTTGTTATTGGTATCTTTTACATAAAGTTCGTAGAGCGTAAGATAAATGAAGAAAGTACCAATCATCTTTATGAAATTTTTGACCAGATTGATAGTGAATTTGAATCTCTGGCAGAACATAACTGGAAACTTCTGTCGGATTGGAATATCTATATCCGGCATATCCTGGATAATAATGAAATAGAAAAGCTTCAGAAATTTCTTGAAAATGGAAGGGTACAAAGGAAATTTAAAGATTTTTATTTTCTTGATCAGGAAGGCAACTATCGGACTCTTTCGGGAGACCAGGGGTGTTTGGAGTTGGGAGAACAGCAGGAAATGCTGTTTGAGGAGAAGAAAAATGTGGTCATAGATGGCAGAGCTTCAAACGGTGAAGAGATGCTCATTTTTGCAATATTTGTTGATACGGGGGAATATGAGGGATTTTCCTATTCTGCCATTGCACTTAGCTATAGTAATGAAGATATGGTACAACTGCTGGATGTTTCTGCTTTTTCCAATCAGGTAAAATGTTTTGTAACTTATCCGGATGGCGGGATTATCTTTTCGACAAACAATGAGGGAGTGAATCAGTATAATTTTCTCGATATGCTGGAAACAAAAGTAATTTTAAAGGGTGCAGAAGTAGAACAGGTGGAACAGGAAATTCAGGAAGGGAAAACGGGTACCGTCCAGTATCAGAAAGAAGGAAAAATCTATTATCTGACTTATATTCCGGTGGGGTTTCAGGGATGGACTCTTTTTGGAAGCGTGCCCAAAAATGTGGTAAATGCCAGCATGAATCTGATTCAGCAGGTAACCGTCGCTATTGTGGCAGGTATCTTTATACTGATTGCAACAGGTATATTGTTATATTATCAGAGAATGAATAAGAGAAAACTTCGGAATATGGATGTGAAACTCTGGTATCGGGAGCAGTTGTTTGCTATGCTGGTGGAAAACAGTACAGATATTTATGCGATGTTTTCCGCAAGAGATTATAAGGTGGAATATATCAGTCCCAATGTGGAGCGTTTACTTGGAATTCCCGTGGAAGATATATTGAAAGACATTAAGGCTCTTGGCCGTTCCCATATCAACGATATTGGTTTTAGCTGGAAAGATATGGATGCCATCGAACCGGGGGAAAGCCGGCAGGCGGAGCGGGCCAGAATCAATGCAAAAACAGGAGAACAGCGCTGGTATAAGGAGAAACTTTATCGGGCGAATATAGAAGGAAACAGCAAGTTCCTGCTGGTGATGATGGATTGCACCGATGATAAAAAGCTCCGGTTTCAATTAGAACAGGCTCTGCATATCGCAAAGGTAGCCAATGAGGCAAAAAGCAGTTTTCTGTCGAATATGTCCCATGATATTCGTACACCGATGAATGCCATAATAGGATTTTCATATCTGCTTGTCAGGGAAGCTGATAATTCGGAAAAAGTCAGGGATTATGCCAATAAAATTTCATCTTCCGGACATCATTTGCTGGGATTGATTAATGATATCCTGGATATGAGCAAGATTGAAAGCGGGAAAACCACTTTGACAATTCAGGTGTTTGATTTGCCAGATCTGCTGGAAGATTTAAATACCATTATTCAGCCCCTGGCAAATGCCAAGATGCAGAAATTTGAAGTGCATGTGGCAGGAATGCAGGAAGAAAAGTTTTTAGGCGATGTGATGAAGGTAAAGCAGATTCTTCTGAATCTCCTGTCGAATGCAGTGAAATATACACAGGAAAAAGGATGGATTTGCTTTTCCATCAGTTTGCTGGAAAAAAATGAAAGAGGTAATTTCCATCTGCGTTTTGAAGTATCGGATAATGGTATCGGTATGAGCAGTGAATACATGGAAAAAATCTTTGAACCTTTTACAAGGGAAAAAGACAGCATGGTGGATAGTGCTCAGGGAACAGGTCTTGGTATGGCTATTACCAAGAATCTGATTGATTTAATGGGTGGAACAATCAGTGTGGTAAGTGAAAAAGGAAAGGGAAGTACATTTGTGATCGATTTGGAATTTCCGGCGGTTACAGGAAAAACAGAAGATTCCCTGCAGGAAGAAAAAAATATCCAGGATTTATTGCCGGTTCAGGAACGGAAGATGGCGGGAATGCGTTTTCTTGTGGCAGAGGATAATGAAATCAATGCAGAAATCATACAGGAATTTCTGACAGTGGAAGGTGCAAAGTGCGATATTGCCGTAAATGGAAAAGAAGCATTGGATTTATTTGAAAAATCAGATCAAGACTATTATCAGGGTATTCTGATGGATATCCGGATGCCTGTTATGATGGGAACGGAGGCTGCAAAAAAAATTCGGAACAGCACACATCCTCAGGCGAAAACAATCAAGATAATTGCAATGACAGCAAATGCTTTTCCGGAAGATGTGGAACATACCATGGCATCCGGTATGGATGCACATTTATCCAAGCCTGTAGATATGAAAACTCTCTGGGATACCATAAATAATCTAATCTAGAATCATTTCATGAAATGGATTGAAAAAGTAGGAAGTTTATGGTAGTATATTAGAGCACTTAGATCATTGGAAAACAGGAGGGTTTAGGATAAAATGGAAGCATATAAACAGGAATTTATTGAGTTTATGGTAGATTGTGATGTTTTGAGATTTGGAGAGTTCACATTGAAAAGTGGAAGAAAATCTCCGTTCTTTATGAACGCCGGGTTATATGTGACAGGACGTCAGCTGAAAAAACTGGGTGAATATTATGCAAAAGCAATACATGAACATTATGGGGAAGATTTCGATGTATTATTCGGACCTGCATACAAAGGAATTCCAATCGGAGTAGCCACAACCATTGCTTTTTATGAATTATATGGCAAGGAAATCAGATACTGTTCAAACAGAAAAGAAGCAAAGGACCACGGAGATGCAGGCATCCTTCTGGGAAGTCCGATCAAAGATGGAGATAAAATTGTGATTATCGAAGATGTAACTACATCAGGTAAATCCATTGAAGAAACATTTCCGATTATTCAGGCACAGGGAAATGTAGAAATTTTAGGCCTTATGGTGTCTCTGAACAGAATGGAAAAAGGCAAGGGCGAGAAGAGTGCACTGGAAGAAATTAAAGAAAAGTACGGATTTGATGCAAATGCCATTGTTTCCATGGCAGACGTGATTGAACATTTGTATAATAAAGAATACAACGGTAAAGTAATTATTGATGATAAGATAAAAAATGCAATTGATGAATATTATGCACAATATGGTGCAAAATCTGAGTAATATGGAGGGAATCAGAATGGAAGAGAAAACATATACTTTACTTAAGGGTACAGGTGCAGCAAATATTGTGTTGGGAGTTATTACCGTTGTAACGGGGATTGTCGTCGGTGTTATTACGATTGTAAACGGTGCAAAACTGCTGAAAGGCAAAAAATATATTTCTTTTTAGGAAAATCCGGATACAGGCAGAAGCTGCTGCATGATATATGTGGCAGCTTAATTAGTTTTAACGGAATGGAGGAAATCTGTGAGCGTATTTAAGAGAAAACATTACAAATTTACAGATAAAAAAGTGTCCAGAAGAGGTATGGGGTCTACAGCTTTATTTCTTGTTTCAGCGGTAATGATTGTGTATGGAATCTATCTGTCTTTTAAGGCCCACGGCAATGGCGGAATGATCGTAGGAGTTATGGGAACAGGTAGTTTTTTTGCAGCCACTGCAGGATTGGTACTTGGCTTAAACAGTTTGAAGGATGAAAATGTTTTTCATACCTTTTCATGGATTGGTTCGGTAGGAAATGCTGTCATATGGTTTTGGGTTTTGATAATGATAATGATAGGAATATAAAGGAGACTCGCATGAATAGAATGGCATATTTAAAGGAAAACATAGAAGTAAGTGAAAGATACGAACTGGCATATGAAAGAATCAGACAGATGGTGCATGAGACAAGCGTGGAAGAACCGTATCGCGGCTTTTTTGTCAGGGAAGCAGAATTTCTTTTGTCTGTCATGAATCTTTATGAGCAGGTTCAATATGGCGATTATGATCAATTTTCTTTAAAGGAACTGGAAGATAAGAATGAAGTAATATACGGAGAATTGCGACATGATTATAACCATAGCTGGTTAAATCCGGAATATGCTGTGGAATTATTGGGCGGGGAATATGGCAGATACTTATGTTATCTTGCTGCATCATTACGAAAATGTATCACAGCTGCCATGCTTCAGAGAATGAATGAGCTGGTGATTTATGCAGAATTATTCATTGAAATCTACAATATATTCGAGGCAGGAGAAAATATTGGAGAATTAATGAAAGAGGCTGTGTATTGGTTTGAACATGATTATTCGGAGGTTTTTCTTAATTATTCCATTCAGGAAATGTTAGAGGAAGAATATTCTGTGTATCGTCACATCGTCATGGAGGCTGATCTTCAGGATGAGAGATATCTTTATCAGTACGGGTTAAATATTACGGAGAATGAAAAACGTATGGCGGCGCTTTTGCAGTCATTTTCACAGGAAAAAATAGATGCCATGGCCCGCACATATACGGAAGGATATCGCAAAGGATTTGAACTGGCAAAAAAGGATTTGTCTAAAAAAGGAACGGTGGAGGTACGCTATGCAGTAGGCATGGAACGCATGGTAAGAGCAGCTGTAAAACAGTTTGAGCTTATGGGATTGCACACAGTCATCCGCACAAATGGCGTCACTTCTACTCCTGCAAACAGACAGTATATTTATGACCATAGAAACGATCAGGGACTTTATCTTGATAAGGCGATTGTAAACCGGAAACTGGAAGTGGTGAGAAATGCTTTTGAGGATCGGAAGGAAAAAGCAGCATTGATGGCGGGACCGGCAGTTATTGAGACTTTTGGTGAAAAACCGTTTGTGCCGGAGAACAAGAAAGAAGCAGTGACCCTGACAGAGAAGCAGCAGAAACTGAATGTGCGTTATAATACAGAGTATGTGCAGATTTATTACCAGTATATTAAAGGGGAAGAGAGAAGTTTCACTATTATTGCATATCCGGTAGCTGAAATAGGAGAGCATTATGAGGAAATCTTTAATGAAACTGTAAAAATCAATAATCTGGATCAGACCATTTATGGACCAGTACAGGAGAAAATCATAGCTGCTCTGGATCAGGCTGAGTATGTTCTGGTAAAAGGACAGCAGGGAAATGAGACTGATATCCGGGTAAAACTTCATGCTCTGGAGCATCCGGAGAGAGAGACGAATTTTGAAAATTGTCTTGCGGATGTAAATATTCCGCTTGGGGAAGTATTTACATCTCCGGTACTCACAGGAACAGAAGGCGTTCTCAATGTCAGTGAAGTATATCTGAACGGATTGAAATATAAAAATCTGAAACTTTATTTTAAAGATGGACAGACGGAAACTTATACCTGCGATAATTTTGAGACAGAAGAGGAAAATCAGAAATATATAAAAGAAAATCTTCTTCATTTTCATGAAAAACTGCCGATTGGAGAGTTTGCAATCGGAACAAATACTACAGCGTATGTGATGGCAAATAAGTATGATATTGTGTATAAAATGCCAATTCTGATTGTGGAGAAAATGGGTCCTCATTTCGCGGTAGGAGATACCTGCTATAGCTATGAGGAAGATGAGAAAACTTACAACCCGGATGGAAAAGAAATCGTTGCCAAGGATAATGAAATCACCATAAGCAGAAAAGAAGATCCTTCTAAAGCATATTTTGGCTGTCATACCGATATTACGATTCCGTATGATGAGATAGGAGAAATCACTGCTGTGAGGAGAGATGGTCAGACGATACCGATCATTCAAAACGGGCGGTTTGTTCTTGCTGGAACGGAAGCTTTGAATGAGGCTTTTACCGAAAAATAAGATAAAATCATTGACTTGCAAAATGATATGAAGTACAATAAAGTGTAATATTTTTTAGCAGAATGCTTAAATTTTAGAATGCGTAAAAGGAGACAAAAAACATGGCTAAAGTTGGTATTGTAATGGGCAGTGATTCTGATCTTGAAATTATGGGAAAAGCTGCTGATGTATTAGAAGAATTGGGTGTAGATTATGAAATGACAATCATTTCAGCACACAGAATGCCGGATATATTCTTTGATTATGCAAAATCAGCGGAATCAAAAGGAATGAAAGTGATTATTGCGGGCGCAGGCGGAGCAGCACATCTTCCTGGAATGTGTGCAGCATTATTCCCTATGCCGGTAATCGGTGTACCAATTCACACAAAAGCACTTGGCGGCGTTGATTCTCTTTATTCTATCGTGCAGATGCCGGGAGGAATTCCAGTGGCGACAGTAGCAATTAACGGTGGACTGAACGCAGGATTACTTGCTGCAAAGATTCTTGCCACTTCAGATGAAGAGCTTTTATGTAAATTAAAAGCTTATTCAGAGAAAATGAAGGAAGGCGTTGTGGCAAAAAAGGAAAAACTGGAAGCAGTTGGTCATAAGAATTATACAAAATAATCATTTAAATCATAGAAAGATGAGGACTTAATTATGGATTACAAAAAAGCCGGTGTTGATATTGAAGCAGGATATAAGTCAGTTGAACTGATGAAAGAGCATGTGAAGAGAACAATGCGTTCAGAAGTGTTAGGCGGAATCGGAGGATTCTCAGGTGCTTTTGATATGAGCAAATTCAAGGATATGGAAGAGCCTGTATTATTATCAGGTACAGATGGTGTAGGAACAAAGCTCAAGCTTGCTTTTCTGTTAAATAAGCACAATACCGTAGGTATTGAATGCGTTGCTATGTGCGTAAACGATGTTGCATGTGCAGGTGGTGAACCGTTATTCTTCCTTGATTACATTGCATGTGGCAAAAACGAACCGGAGAAAATCGCAACAATCGTCAGCGGTGTTGCCGAAGGATGTCTGCAGGCAGGTGCAGCATTAGTTGGTGGAGAAACTGCTGAAATGCCTGGATTTTATCCTGTAGATGAATATGATATTGCAGGTTTTGCTGTTGGTGTTGTGGATAAAAAGGATCTGATTACAGGAGCAGATATTAAGCCGGGAGATGCTCTGATCGGTATTGCATCCAGCGGTGTTCACAGCAATGGTTTTTCCCTGGTGAGAAACGTATTTAAGATGACAGAAGAAGCATTAAATACATTTTATGATTCTCTGGGTACAACATTGGGAGAAGCATTGATTGTTCCGACAAAGATTTATGTAAAAGCATTGAGAGCTGTGAAAAATGCTGGTGTAAAAATCAAGGGATGCAGCCATATTACAGGTGGCGGATTCTATGAGAATATTCCTAGAATGCTTCATGATGGTGTAAGAGCAGTAGTCCGCAAAGACAGTTATGAAGTCCCTGCTATCTTTAAAATGCTTTCCATCGATGGTGATATTGAAGAACAGATGATGTACAATACATTCAATATGGGAATTGGTATGGTACTTGCAGTAGATCCTTCAGATGTAGATAAGACGATGGAAGCTTTGAAAAATTCCGGTGAAACATGCTATGTGATCGGAAATGTAGAAGCAGGTGAAAAGGGAGTTACATTATGCTAAGAATCGGAGTGATGGTATCAGGAGGAGGAACGAATCTCCAGGCCATTATTGATGGAATTGCAGATGGGAAGATTACAAATACGGAGATAGCAGTCGTTATCAGCAATAATAAAAAAGCTTATGCACTGGAGAGAGCTGCGGCAGCAGGCATCGATGCAGTTTGTATTTCTCCGAAGGATTTTGAAACAAGGGAATTATTTAATCAGGAGCTGATCAGACAGATTGACAGTTATCAGCTTGATTTGATTGTTTTAGCAGGTTGTCTTGTAGTTCTTCCGGAAGCATTAATAGAAAAATATCCGAATAAGATAATCAATATTCATCCGTCTCTGATACCTGCTTTTTGTGGAACAGGCTATTATGGACTGAAAGTACATGAAAAAGCATTGGAGAGAGGTGTAAAGGTTACCGGTGCAACTTGTCATTTTGTAGATGCAGGTACAGACACAGGACCGATCATTTTCCAACAGCCTGTGGAAGTGAGGGAGGATGATACTCCTGAAGTCCTTCAGCGCAGAGTCATGGAACAGGCAGAGTGGGTTATTATGCCGAAAGCAATTGATTATATTGCAAATGGCAGAGTTGAAGTGAGAGATGGGAAAGTTTATTTAGGAGGTTGCAAATGAAAGTTTTAATCGTAGGTGGCGGTGGACGCGAACATGCCATTGCATGGAAAGTAGCACAGAGCCCAAAGGTTGATAAAATTTATTGTGCACCGGGTAATGCAGGTATCAGTGAAGTGGCTGAATGTGTAAATATCGGAGCAATGGAGTTTGATAAATTAGTAGCATTCGCAAAAGAAAAGGAAGTTGATCTGACTGTGATTGGTATGGACGATCCACTTGTGGGTGGTGTAGTTGATGCTTTTGAAGAAGCGGGACTTCGGGTGTTCGGACCAAGAAAAAATGCTGCTATTTTGGAAGGATCAAAAGCATTTTCAAAGGATTTGATGAAAAAATACAATATTCCGACAGCGGGATATGAGACATTCAATACTCCGGAGGAAGCTTTAGCTTATCTTGAAACATCGAAATATCCGATTGTTTTAAAGGCTGATGGATTGGCACTTGGAAAAGGTGTTCTGATCTGTAACACGAAAGAGGAAGCCCAGGAAGGCGTCAAAACTCTTATGCTGGATAAGCAGTTTGGCAGTGCCGGTGATAAAATTGTTGTAGAAGAATTTATGACAGGAAGGGAAGTATCAGTACTTTCTTTTGTAGATGGCAAGACCATTAAGATTATGACATCAGCACAGGATCATAAGAGAGCAAAGGATGGAGATCAGGGATTAAATACCGGTGGTATGGGTACATTTTCACCTAGCCCGTTTTATACAGAAGAGGTAGATCAGTTCTGTAAGGAACAGATTTATCAGAAAACAGTAGATGCCATGGCTGCAGAGGGAAGAGTTTTCAAAGGAATTATATTCTTTGGTCTGATGCTTACAGAGGACGGCCCTAAGGTTTTGGAATACAATGCAAGATTTGGTGATCCTGAGACTCAGGTTGTTCTTCCGAGAATGAAAAATGATATCGTGGAAGTGTTTGAGGCATGTATCGACGGTACATTGGAACAGATTGATCTTCAGTTTGAAGATAATGCTGCTGTCTGTGTAGTACTGGCTTCCGATGGTTATCCGGAACATTATGAGAAAGGATTCAAAATCACAGGATTTGAAAATTTCAGCGACAAAGACGGATATTATGTATTCCATGCGGGTACCAGATTTGAAGGCAATGATATCGTGACAAACGGCGGAAGAGTCCTTGGAGTAGTAGCAAAGGGTGAAGATCTGAAAAAGGCAAGGGCCAATGCATATGAGGCTACAAAGCTGATTGAATTTGAAAATAAATATATGCGAAATGATATCGGCAAGGCAATAGATGAAGCATAAATATGGCTGCCCCTTTGGGGCAGCCCTATGAACCAAAAGAACGTGTGGAGATTAATATGAAATACAAGGGAAAAGACATAAAGACCAATATTATTTGTTATACTTTGATTATATCAATAATAGCTGGTCTTTTTGCGTATTTTGTTCCAAAAACGGCATATGCATATGAACAGAAAAAGGGAATTGTACAGGTAGATGATGCGTTGAATGTGCGCACCGGCCCCGGAACAAGTTATGCAAAACTGACAAGTGGGGGAAGTAATGTAAAACTTACGAATGGAACATCTCTGACTATTCTGGATGAAAAATATGCTTCCGATGGAGCGAAATGGTATCTGGTGTCCTTCTCTTATGGAGGGGTATCTCTTCAGGGATATGTCCACAGCAATTAT
Organism: Lachnospiraceae bacterium; assembly: GCA_034172985.1. Lineage (GTDB taxonomy): Bacteria > Bacillota > Clostridia > Lachnospirales > Lachnospiraceae > CAG-303. Next base: position 35,619 of record JAXFDY010000149.1, on the reverse strand, counting down.
GTATATGTAGAGACAGATATTGATTATGAGCAGGATGGCGACTTCGAAGCATATCTTACAAGTCAGGGATTCCCGGAGAGTTATAAGGATGGATTGCGTAAGCTCCATGCAAAATATCCAAACTGGGTATTTGTTGCTGATCATTTAGACTATGATTGGGAGGAAGCCGTGGAAAATGAATCGGTTACGGGAAGAAGTCTGATTGCCATGAGTTCTATTTCATCATGGAAGTCTACTGCCACAGATGCATATAACTGGGATACCGGAAAGTGGTATGGATTTGATGGAGGCAGCTGGGCAGCAGCATCAAAAGAACTGGTAGCATATGCCATGGACCCAAGAAATTTTCTGGATGAAAAGTATATTTTTCAATTTGAGCTTTTATCGTATCAATCATCCTGCCAGACGATTTCAGGTCTGAATAGTATGATTGCAGGTACTTTTCTGGCAAATAACAGTATTCCAAATGATAATGCAGGAGGAACCATGACCTATGCCCAGGCGATTATGGAGGCTGCTTCTATCTCAGGAGTAAGTCCGTTCTGTCTGGCTTCCAGCATTATACAGGAGCAGGGAACCAAGGGGACATCAAATAGCATTTCAGGTACGGTAGATGGATATAGAGGCTATTATAATTACTATAACTGGGGAGCCTATGCCAGTGGTGGAAATTCAGCTGTTATCAATGGACTGATTTATGCAAAAACATCAGACAGTTTCTCGCTTAGACCATGGAATACAAGGTATAAGTCAATTGTAGGTGGAGCTAAGCTCCTTGGAAAAAATTATATTAATATTGGTCAGGATACGATTTATTATAAGAAATTCGATTTTGTGGGAACTCCATACACACATCAGTATATGACTCATATTATTGCAGCAAGGAACGAGGGATTAACAGCTTCCAATGGCTATACGGATGATATGAAAAAGAGCATTTCAATTGTATTTAAGATTCCGGTGTTCAAAAATATGCCGTCATCCGTGTGCAGCATACCGACAAAAGATGGAAGCCCAAATAATGTTCTAAGTTCTTTAAGTGTTTCAAAAGGATCATTGACACCGACATTTAATAAATTTACACAGACATATGATGTCACAGTAGAGAATTCTGTATCAAATATCACTATAAATGCCGGGGCAGTAGATAGCAAGGCATCAATCAGCGGTATAGGGACTCATAATCTGAATGTGGGAAATAATGAAATTAAAATTAACGTCACCGCTGAAAATGGAACTGTGCGAACCTATAAGATTTGCGTAAACCGGAAGGCTGGTTCTGGTAATAGTGGAAGTAATAATAATGAAAATACAAATACGGAAACCAGTTATAAGATTCAAACAGTCAAGGCAGATGAAAGCGAAAAGGTGATTACCGGTGTAGCTGAAAATATGAGTGCCGATACAATAAAATCCTATATTACCGTACAGAACGGAAGTGTTTCGGTTGCAGATGCGTCCGGTAATAAAAAATCAGGAAATGTCGCAACAGGGGACAGAGTCCGTATCCTGAATCAGAGTGGAACTCTTGTAAAAGAGTTTACAGTTATCCTATATGGAGATGTGAATGGAGACGGTCAGATTAACTTAAAAGATGCATTGCTGGTACGAAAAGTAATTATGGGAGAGGAAAAACTTTCCGGTATATATGCAAAGGCGGCTGACGCAAACAGAGGAAATGATGGTATTACGCTGAAAGATGCATTTACCATAAGAAAACATATTTTAGGGGAAGCGAAAATTACACAATAGACTGACTATGGAGGAAAAAGAAATGAGGATACGTTATATACTGTGTATGTGTTTTGTTGCGGTTATGATGTGTTCCGGAAGTGCAGAAGCGGCAGATTTTAATGCTTCTGTAAGTTCGGAATCCTGCACGCAGGGAGATACGGTCAATGTGACAGTTACTTTCTCATCAAATGAAAATATAGGGGCATACTATATGAAAATGACATATGATCCCAATCTTTTGGAATATGTATCGGGAGCTTATGGCGGTGGTGGTGGAACACTGCAGTTTTACAATGATTATGTAAATAGCACCACAAACAGCTATACGGTGTCATTTACTGCAAAAGCTGCTGGAACCAGTACATTGGCATTGGATGTTTTAGACACTCCGATTAATATGAATGGTGACAATATGACATTTAAAGCATCAAATGGTGCAGTGACTATTTCTGCACCGGCAGTTGCGTCTTCGGACAATCGTCTGTCTGCCTTAAATGTTGCATTGGTATATGAGGATGGACGAACAGAAGCAGCAGCATTAACACCGGCCTTTTCGCCGGATGTGACTTCATATCAGTTATCCATATCCAAAGATGTAGCGAGATTATCTCTGGATGCTTCGGCGTCAGACGGAAAGGCTGCAGTGGCTGTGTCCGGCACAAGAATGGATCCGGGAAGCAATACCACAACTGTTACTGTCACTGCGGAAAATGGTGAAGTAAGAAAATACATTATATATACAGAAAAGGAACAGATTGCGGAAGAAACCACAGCATTGGAAGAAACGACCGCATTGGAAGAAACAACTGCCCAGGAGCAAACACAGCCTGTAGAGGAAGGTTCTCTTACACTTACGATAGATGGCAGAAACTATACCATTACAGATATTACGGAGGATATCAGTATTCCGGAAGGATACGAGACCATACAGGTAGAATACAAAGGAAATACAGTACTGGTACTGCAGGGTCTTTCCACAAATTTACAGTTGTTTTCACTGAAAGATAATGAGAGCGGAGAAACAGGTCTTTATATTTATGATAAAGAAAATGACAGCTTTATACCATACATCCCTCTCACTATACGTCAGAGGGTTTATGTGCTTATGAGTTTTCCGGAAGATATTGCACTGCCTTTTGGCGGAAGTATAGGAAACGAATATACATTGACCAGTATACAGATAGACGGACAAAATGTAGAAGCACTGAGTTATGATGTGGAAGATATTTATCTTGTTTATGCCATGAATTGGAATGGCGAGTGTCACTTGTATTATTATGACGAAAAAGAAGGAACGATGCTTCGTTATGAATATTCAGGTATGGAACAGCAAAATGGACAGATACAGGCAGGAGCAAATACTATTGTGCAACCGGAAGAGAGACAGTTGTTTGAGCAGAGAATTGAAAAAAGAAATATGCTGATTATGGCATTGGCATGTGCCATTGTCTTGTTATTAGCAATATTAGTAATTACAGTTATTGTATCAAAAAAGAATTACTGTAATCAGGGGGAAATGGAAGAAGAATCAGAGGAAGAAGAATCAGAGGATGAAGAGTCAGAGGATAAAGAATCGGGGGATGATGAACCGATGGATGAAGAGACATTAGATCGGACATTGGATGATATCCTCAAGGGGAAATAAATAGAAAGGAAAACATAATCAATGCAGGATAAATTTACAAAGAGTGCGAAGCAGGCAATTGAATATGCCAGAGAGTGCTCTAAAAAACTGGAGCATGGGTATGTGGGAACAGAACATTTATTATATGGCCTGGCAAGAGTGAAAGATAGTGTGGCAGCTATGTCATTACAAGTGTTTCGTGTGACTGCTGATAATATCTATGAGATGATAGATACGATGTTTCAGCCGATAAAGACGACTATCACAAAAGACAGTGAAACTTTTTCGCAGAGAGCAGAAAATGTGCTACATGCCAGTGCAAAAGAAGCATTAAAGCTTGGTTCTGAACGAATCGGGACAGAACATCTGCTGATTGCACTTATTAAAGAAAGTGAAAGCACGGCACCAAGAATTCTTACTATGCTGGATGTAAATCCCCAGAAATTACTGGCAGAATTGCTGAATGGAATGGGTGCAGATCAGTCATATATTAAAGAAGAATTATCGTATTTCCGTGGAGGAAAGGGGAAAACGAAACAGAATCAGGCATTGGAGCAGTATACCAGAGATTTGACAAAACTGGCTGGTGAGGGAAAACTCGACCCGGTTTTTTGCCGTGAACAGGAAATAGAAAGAGTGATACAGATTCTTACAAGAAGAACAAAGAATAATCCATGTCTGATCGGTGAGCCGGGAGTAGGAAAAACAGCGATTGTAGAAGGACTCGCCATACGCATAGCACAGGGGGATGTACCGGAAAATATCGCAAAGCTCCGTGTACTTACGCTTGATTTGTCAGGGATGGTTGCAGGCTCTAAGTATCGTGGGGAATTTGAAGAGAGAATTAAACGCATTATAAATGAAGTAAGAAAAGATGGAAACATTCTGCTGTTTATCGATGAAATCCATACGATTATAGGTGCAGGAGGCGCAGAGGGTGCCATGGATGCGGCAAACATTTTGAAACCGGCTCTGTCCAGAGGGGAAATCAGAATTATCGGTGCGACTACGATAGATGAGTTCCGAAAGCATTTTGAGAAAGATGCAGCACTGGAAAGGAGATTTCAGCCAATTACCGTGGAGGAACCAACTCCGGAACAGGCAGAAGAGATTTTAATGGGATTAAAATCCAGATATGAAAATCATCATGGACTTGAAATTTCTGAAAGTGCCATTAAAGCTGCAGTTATGCTCTCAAACAGATATATCAATGATAGAAATTTGCCGGACAAGGCCATTGACCTGATTGATGAAGCAGCATCCAAAAAGGCATTGAATCATTTTGTGCGTCCGACAGCGGTTAGAAATCTGGAAAAACAATTAGAGGATAAACAGAATCAACTGGAAAATCTGATTTTATCAGATGATTATGCAGGTGCTGCCCAGATAAAAACACAGATAGATGAGTTAGAGCAGGAAGTGGAAAAAGCAAGGAAAAAATGGAAAAATTCCAAGAAAAATAAGACTCTTGTTTTAATGGACAGTGACGTGGAGCAGGTTGTGGCTGCATGGACCAAAATACCGGTCAGCAAATTGACTGAAACAGAAGCGGTGCGGCTGAGAAAATTGGAAAAAACACTGACAGAAAGAGTGGTAGGACAGGATGAAGCAGTGCGGGCAGTTGCCAAAGCAGTGAAACGAGGAAGAGTGGGATTAAAAGATCCAAAACGTCCGATAGGTTCGTTCCTGTTTTTAGGTCCTACCGGTGTGGGAAAAACTGAATTATCGAAAGCATTGACAGAAGCAGTGTTTGGAGATGAAAAATCATTGATACGGGTGGATATGACGGAATATATGGAGAAACATAGTGTCTCTAAAATCATCGGTTCTCCTCCGGGATATGTAGGATTTGAAGAGGGCGGACAGCTTTCGGAAAAAGTAAGAAGAAACCCGTATGCGGTGATTTTGTTCGATGAGGTGGAAAAAGCACATCCGGATGTATTTAATATTCTGCTTCAGGTTTTGGATGACGGACATATCACTGATGCAAAGGGCAGAAAGGTGGATTTTAAAAATACCATTATTATTATGACTAGTAATGCCGGTGCGGAGCGTATTATGGAACCAAAGAAGCTTGGTTTTGCATCGGAAGAAAATGAGCAGGCAGATTATAATGCTATGAAAGATTCTGTCATGGAAGTGGTAAAGAGAATGTTTAAGCCTGAATTCCTGAACAGAATTGACGAAACAATTGTGTTCCATGCGTTATCAAAAGAAAACATGCTTGAGATAATTACGATTTTACTGAAAGAGATTACAGAACGTGTCAAAAAACAGGTGGGAATCACCTTGCATGTTCAGCCGGCAGCTAAAAAATATATTGTTGAAAAGAATTACGATAAAAAATATGGTGCCCGGCCAATAAGGAGAGCTCTGATTGATCTGATCGAAGATCCTCTTGCAGAGGAAATTCTGGACGGAAAGGTGCATCAGGGGGATAAAGTTACAGTTTCTCTGAATGGAGATAAATTAAAGTTTATTGTAAAAAAATAATAACTTTAAGGGCAAATTGTAAAAAATATATAGCAATTTGTATAAAAATAGTATATAATTACATCAAGGCGACAGCCAGCGTGAATATTAGTGATTGTGAAGTACAGGAGGAAAAAAAGATGTCAGTTATTGATGAATTAATTCGCAAAGAAGGAGATGGAACTATTAGTTTTGGGAATTATACCCTTGATACAAAGACAAAGTTACCTGATTTTGAGGTGAATGGTGATTTGTACAAAGTTAAAACATTTAAAGAAATCACAAAATTAGAAAAAAACGGAATGTTTGTATATGAATCTGTTCCAGGTACAGCAGTACACAATTTTTCAATGACAGAAGATAAAGTAGAATTTAAGGTTGAGGCAGAAGAAGAACCACAGATCACCGTGGAGCTGGAGTCTGAGACAGAATATACGATTTATCTTGACGGACTCAATGCAGGAAAGATGAAAACAAATCTGGGTGGAAAGTTAGTATTAAGCGTAGAAATCAGTAATGGCGCATCAGCAGATGTGAAGATTGTGAAGTGCTAAGCATATGGCGAAAGGAAAAAGCACCGTATTTTTCTGTAAAGAATGCGGATATGAATCTTCGAAATGGCTTGGACAATGTCCGGGATGCAGAGAATGGAATACTTTTGTAGAAGAAGTGGCAGTGAAACATGATAAAGGGATGGGGAAAACACTTTATGCAAATAAAAAACCTTCTCTTATCAATGAGATTCAAACAAGCGATGAGGAACGCATTTCTACAGGATTTGGAGAACTGGACCGTGTTTTAGGTGGAGGGCTTGTGCAGGGCTCACTTACCTTAATCGGAGGAGATCCGGGGATTGGAAAATCCACATTGTTATTACAGGTATGCAGAAATATTTCTGATGCCGGAAAAAAAGTACTGTATATATCCGGGGAAGAATCTCTGCGGCAGATTAAGATTCGGGCTGACCGTATCGGACAGTTTACGGATCATCTGAAGCTTTTCTGTGAAACGGATTTAGAGATTATCACGGAGGTCTTAAAAAGCGAAAAACCTGATATTGCAGTGATTGACTCGATACAGACTATTTATAATGGAGAGGTGTCCAGTGCACCGGGAAGCGTGAGTCAGGTCAGAGAGTCTACAAATGTGTTAATGCAGATTGCAAAGACAGATAATATTTCGGTTTTCGTAGTTGGACATGTCACGAAGGAAGGCGTGGTGGCAGGACCAAGAGTGTTAGAGCATATGGTTGATACAGTGCTATATTTCGAGGGAGACAGACATGCATCGTATCGTATTTTGCGAGGTGTAAAAAACCGGTTTGGCTCTACAAACGAAATAGGTGTTTTTGAAATGTGTCAGGATGGTCTGAACGAAGTGAAAAATCCTTCTGAGTTTATGTTGAATGGAAGACCGGAAAACGCATCCGGTTCAGTCATTGCATGCAGTATAGAAGGAACACGACCGATTCTGGCAGAAATTCAGGCATTGGTCTGCAGAACAAATTTCGGACTGCCAAGACGGACAGCAGCGGGAACGGATTATAACAGGGTAAATCTGCTCATGGCTGTATTGGAGAAACGGCTTGGATTGAAGATGGGAGAATTTGATGCATATGTGAATGTTGCCGGAGGAATACGCATTAACGAGCCGGCACTTGATCTTGGGATTGTAATGGCACTGCTATCCAGCTACAAAGAAAGACCAATCGATGATCAGACGATCGTGTTTGGTGAGGTTGGATTATCCGGTGAAGTAAGGGCTGTCAACATGCCGGACCGAAGGGTGGCTGAGGCTGTGAAATTGGGATTTCAAAGATGTATCCTGCCGGAAGTTTCCAGACAGAATATCAACAGTAAAGGAATTGAATTGATTGGCGTAAAAAATATACATGATATATTAAAATATTTCTAAAGAAGAGAGGTATGAATATGAACAACGAATTGTCGCAACAGGTTATGGCCATTGTAAATGACTTGGATGAATCACAGTTAAAATTAGAGAAAAATGCATTTGATGTGATTAATTCTTCAGATACTTCATTGAATCTGGTGAAGGATGGTATTGGGGCCATTGAAGATTTAGTAAAAAAAATTAATGAATTAAATGAGTCGGTAAAGAGGTCACAGCAAAATATTGAACACATGAAAGAAGTGTCTGCGGTGATTGCAAATTTTGCAAAAGTTATTTCAGGAATCGCAAATAAGACTAATATCCTGTCATTGAATGCATCTATTGAAGCTGCAAGAGCCGGAGAGCATGGAAGAGGTTTCTCTGTCGTAGCGCAGCAAGTACAATCCCTGGCAAACCAGACAAAGAGTTCTTCATCGGAAATTACAGCTAAAATCAATGAAGTTCAGGTATTTGTGAATGGTATGGTAAACTATATGAATGAGATAAATGAGAATGCAGCAGCTCAGAATCAGATGGCTGCATCCATAGGTGATCTGCTTCAAAAAGTTTTAGATGCCGCATGTGTCGCCAATGATGTTTCAAGAAATATGGAAAATGAAATTGCTTATCAGAGAGATATTACAGATAAGGCAAGAATCGCATTAGACAGCTATCAGGATTAAACGAAGAATAATATGCCCCCAAATCTTAAGGTATTTAGGATTTGGGGGCATTCATAGTAAAAGATTTTTATAAGAAAAAAAGATGCTTATCTCTAAGCATCTTTTTATAAAACAGGGGAAGAGGGATTCGAACCCCCATGAACAGTTTTGGAGACTGTCATCCTGCCATTGGATGATTCCCCTATGTATCTGGTCACCCGCAAGCGACTTAATATTTATATCACATAAAAAAACATTTGTCAACAAAAAAATTATTTTAAATCCATACTCTTGATAATCCTTGAGAGATTGTCTATAATAAAAAGAGCATTTTGATAAAAAGGAGGAACATACATGAAGATAAAGAAATTGCTCTATAATCTGACAGGACACCTGGGCACCATAAATGCACATAAATGGATGGTAATGAAACATTGTTTCAGGGTTGGATTGTATAAGCAGGGAATTCTCCATGATTTATCAAAATATTCGTTGACAGAATTTATTCCGGGTGTGAAATATTATCAGGGAAATCGAAGCCCTAATAATGCCCAGAGAGAGGTGGAAGGATGTTCCACAGCATGGCTGCATCACAAGGGCAGAAATAAACATCACTATGAATATTGGATTGATTATACGAGTGACAAAGATGCAGTTCTGGCTGGAATGAAGATGCCGGAAAAATATGTTGCAGAGATGTTTTGTGACAGGGTTGCAGCCAGCAAAATATACAACAAAGATCAATATACAGACGGGGATTCACTTGCATATTTCATGAGAGGAAAGGGAAAACATATTATGCATCCGGAGACGGAAAAGCTTTTATATGACCTGCTTGTGATGTTAAAAGAAAAAGGTGAGGATGTCACTTTTGAATATGTGAAAAAGAATGTATTAGGAAAGAAGTAGAGAGGAAAAAGGATGACTGATATTCCAAAAGATCCAATGATATTATTAAGTTTTGTCAATACACAATTAAGAGATCACTATGCTACACTTGAGGAGTTTGCAAAAAGTTATCAGTGTGACATGGATGAAATCGTAGAGAAGTTGAAAGCGATTGACTATGAGTACGACAGTAAGACAAATCGATTCATATGATACCAGAGTCAAAATATGAGCATAAAAGTGGTAGGAGATAGAAAAAATGCGTGATATGGAATTTAAGATGGAGAGGGAAGGTCTGGTTACAGAAGGTCAGGAAGTAGAGATTACGGAAGGAAAGCTTCCGGGAAGTTACTATTACACATTAGAGCCGGCAGTGGCAATGTCAGCAAATTATCAGTTTCGTGAGCGTTTAAAAACGCGAAAAGGAATTGTAAAAAAGGTTCACCAGACAGAACGGGGATTTTTTGTGACCGTTACCTTTGATGAATAATATGGAAGAAAATATTAAAAATATAAAAGTATCTGTAAGAAATTTAATAGAGTTTATTCTGAGACATGGGGATATAGATAACAGGAATGCAGGGAAAAACGAGATTGATGCCATGTTAAAAGGTGGAAAGCTTCACCGTAAAATTCAGGGGAAAATGAAGGGGAATTATCAGGCTGAAGTACCATTGAAGGTGGAGGTACCATATGACGGTTTTTCAGTTACAGTTGAGGGAAGAGCAGATGGGATTGAGAGTACATATGATAAAAATGGAAATGTGATATCTGTTACCATTGATGAAATTAAATGTATGTACAGGGATGTGGCAAAATTCGATAAACCAGATAAATTACATGAAGCTCAGGCAATGTGTTATGGATATATGTATTCGGTACAGAACGGAATGAAGAGAATCAGTATTCAGATTACATATGTCAATATCGAAACTGAGGAAATAAACAGGCTGAAAGAGGACTATGATTTTGAAGAACTGGAAGAATGGTTTTTGCATATCATGCATCATTATGAGAAATGGGTCAGATATCTGATGGAACATGGAGTAAAAAGGGTAAATACTGCAAAGCAGATTCAGTTTCCGTTTGCATACAGGCAGGGACAGAAAGGGATTGCAGTATCTGTATATAAGACCATTATGCAGAAGAAAGAATTATTTATTCAGGCACCTACAGGGGTGGGGAAGACCATGTCTGTCATATTTCCGGCTGTGAAAGCGGTAGGAGAGAATCTGGTTGACAAAATCTTCTATCTTACTGCAAAGACGATTACCGGTCAGGTGGCACATGATTCCTTTCGATTATTAAGAGCAAAAGGTCTTGATTTTAAGTGTATTTCCATAACGGCAAAAGATAAAATGTGTGTATTAGAGGAGCGAAAATGTAATCCGGAAGATTGTGAAAGGGCGAGAGGTCATTTTGACAGAATCAATGATGCGATTTATGATGTATTGATGCATGAAGATGATATTACCAGAGAAGTGATTCTTCAATATGCGGAAAAACACCAGGTATGTCCGTATGAGATGAATCTGGATATCAGCAATTTTGTGGATGCGGTCATATGCGATTATAATTATGCTTTTGATCCGGTGGTAGCATTAAAACGGTATTTTTCCGGAAATAACAGTGAACGATATGTTTTTCTTGTAGATGAATCCCATAATCTGGTAGAACGTGCAAGAGAAATGTATAGTGCAGAATTGAAAAAAGAAGATGTGCTGTCCATAAAAAAAATCATTGGTTCCAGAGATAAAAGGGTAACGGGTGCTTTGGAAAGATGCAATCGTACCATGCTTGCCTTAAAAAGAGAATGTGGGGAACGGGAATACTGTTATCTGGAGGATCTCAGTAGTTTTGTGATGCAATTAGAGCGTTTATATGGCTATATGGAAAAGTTTCTGGATGAATATAAAGAATTTGACGGACGGGAAGACGTACTTATGTTTTATTTTGGATTGATTCATTTCCTAAATATGTATGAGCGTACGGCTATGCTGGATTCTTCTGATCACAGTTATTATGAAATCTGCGGGCAAATCACAGGGAATGGAGAATTTCTGGTTCGTCTTATGTGTATTAATCCGGCAGCAAATCTGAATGAATGCATGGAGAAAGCAGTTAGTACCATATTTTTTTCAGCCACTTTATTGCCGGTCAATTATTATAAACTGCTGTTAAGCGGTGATACAGATGCAGATGCCATTTATATCCCATCTCCGTTTTCCAACGAAAACCGTAAAATTGTAATAGCCCGGGATGTAAGCAGCAGATATACAAGAAGAAATGCGCGGGAATACAGAAAAATAGCCGAATATATAGAAAAAATAGCTGCCGGGAAAAAGGGAAATTATATGATTTTTGCACCCTCTTATAAGTATATGCAGGATGTGCTGGAAGAAATAAAAGAACCTTATGATATCGTGGTTCAGAAACAATATATGGATGAGCATGAAAGGGAAGAATTTTTAAAAAAATTTGAGGAAAAGCATGAAAGAACCTGCCTGTATTTCTGCGTGATGGGTGGAATATTTTCAGAAGGAATTGATTTGACGGAAGATAAGCTGATTGGCAGCGTCATTATCGGAACGGGACTGCCACAAGTATGCATGGAGAAAGAGGTTGTCAGGCAGTATTTTGAAAAAGAAGGTTTGAATGGGTTTGATTATGCGTATCTTTATCCGGGACTGAATAAAGTGCTGCAGGCAGCGGGCCGGGTGATTCGCACGGAAAATGATAAAGGAGTCATAGCCCTGCTGGATGAAAGATTTCAGAGGAGAGAGTACTATTCGCTGTTTCCGAGAGAATGGTATGATTGTGAACTGACCGGATTGCAGGAGGTCGGTGGAAAAATAGATGATTTCTGGAGGAAAATAGAATGAAGCATTGTATCGGATTTGTTGCAGGTCTGGCAGTCATTGTAATAATATTTGTAACCGCTTTTGAGGTGGCATGCTATAGTGACTTTGGATTTTATGAAAAAGAATACGAAAAATATAATGTGAATAATAAAGAATCAATTGTAAATATGAGTATGGATGAATTGATGAAAGTCACCCGGCAAATGATGGCTTATCTGCATGGCGACAGGGAAGACCTGGATGTATATGCAGTGATTGATGGAAGGGAAAAACCTTTTTTTAATGAAATAGAGAAAAGCCATATGGAGGATGTAAGAAATCTGTTTCAGGAAGGCTTAGATAAGAGATGGATAGCAGCTATGATTTTACTGGTATCAACCTTGCTGCTTACTTTGAATTGCGGGATTCGTGAAGGACTGGTGGCTTTGTGCAACGGAATTAGCCGAAGCATATGGTTTTTGCTGGCAGTTATGACAATCATTATATTTGCAGCAAGTGTTAATTTTACGGCTGTTTTTTATCTGATGCATATGCTGTTATTTAATAATAATAATTGGCTTCTGGACCCGGAAATCAGCAGATTAATCAATGTTTTACCGGAAGACTTTTTTGTGGATATGGGAATCAGAATTGGAAGAATATTTATTTTTTTAATTTTTTTCATTTTGTTTTTGTGTTTTTTAATAAAACGTGGTATGATAAGAAGAAATATGAATAAAATATCTGGAGGTACTTATGAGTAAGGTTAAGCGTGTTTATGTAGAGAAACAGATACCATACGCTGTTAAGGCAAAAGAACTTAGCGAAGAAATAAAAAGCTATTTAGGGATTAAGGCTGTAAGTAATGTACGGGTTTTAGTTCGTTATGATGTGGAAAATATTAGTGAAGATACTTATAAAAAGGCTTTAAATACTGTGTTTGCAGAATTGCCTGTAGATATTCTTTATGAGGAGGAGTTCCCTTACGATAAAGAAAATGACAAAGTATTTAGTGTGGAATTTCTTCCGGGACAGTTTGACCAGAGGGCAGATTCCGCTGTTCAGTGTATCAAGTTTTTAAACGAAAATGAAGAACCTGTTATTAAGACTGCCATTACCTATGTCATTACGGGAGAAGTGACAGAAGAACAGTTTGAAAGCATTAAGTCGTTCACCATTAACCCGGTGGATTCCAGAGAAACCGGATTGGAAAAACCGGAAACTTTAGTTACGGTATTTGACGAACCGGATGACGTAAAGATTTTTGATGGATTTAAGGATATGCCGGAGGCTGAGTTGAAGGAATTATATGCTTCTCTGAATCTGGCGATGACATTTAAAGATTTTCTTCATATACAGAATTATTTTAAAAATGAAGAAAACAGAGATCCGTCTATGACAGAAATCAGAGTGCTGGATACTTACTGGTCTGACCATTGCCGTCATACGACTTTCCAGACAGAACTGAAAGATATTGAATTTGAAGAGGGCTATTACAATAAGCCGATTACAGATACCTATAAAGAATACATCAGTGACAGGGAAGAGATATTTAAAGGCAGAGAGGACAAGTTTGTCTGCCTGATGGATCTGGCCCTGATGGCTATGAGAAAACTGAAAAAAGAGGGAAAATTAGAAGATCAGGAAGAGTCAGATGAGATTAATGCCTGCTCTATTGTAGTACCGGTAGAGGTAGATGGAAAAACAGAGGAGTGGCTTGTGAATTTTAAGAATGAGACACATAATCATCCGACAGAAATCGAACCTTTCGGTGGTGCGGCAACCTGTCTTGGTGGTGCTATCAGAGATCCATTGTCAGGCCGTACTTATGTATATCAGGCTATGCGTGTCACAGGAGCAGCAGATCCGACAAAATCAGTGAAGGATACCCTGAAAGGAAAGCTTCCTCAGAAAAAACTGGTACGTCAGGCTGCGAATGGTTACAGCTCATATGGTAACCAGATTGGACTTGCTACCGGCTATGTAAAAGAAATATATCATCCGGATTATGTGGCAAAGAGAATGGAAATAGGTGCCGTAATGGGTGCTGCCCCGAGACGTGCCGTAATCAGAGAAACTTCTGATCCTGGAGATATCATTATCCTTTTAGGTGGAAGAACAGGACGTGACGGATGTGGTGGAGCTACCGGCTCTTCTAAAGTACATACCACTGAGTCCATCGAAACATGTGGAGCAGAGGTGCAGAAGGGTAACGCTCCTACAGAAAGAAAAATCCAGAGATTGTTCAGAAGAGAAGAAGTAAGTAAGTTAATTAAAAAATGTAATGACTTTGGTGCCGGCGGTGTATCAGTAGCCATTGGTGAACTGGCAGCAGGTCTTGATATTAATCTTGATAAAGTTCCAAAGAAATATGCAGGTCTTGATGGAACAGAAATAGCGATTTCCGAGTCTCAGGAAAGAATGGCCGTTGTTATCGATCCGAAAGATGTTGCAGAGTTTATGAAATATGCAGCAGAAGAAAATCTGGAGGCAGTGGAAGTAGCTGTAGTAAAAGCAGATCCAAGACTTACATTAAAGTGGAGAGGCAAGACAATCGTAGATTTATCCAGAGCATTTCTTGATACGAATGGTGCACATCAGGAGACAAGTGTTTCTGTAGATATGCCTGAAAAGAATGATAATTTCTTTAAGCAGGAAACAGTAAAGGATGTCAGAGCGAAATGGCTTGAGACACTTTCTGATCTTAATGTATGTTCTCAGAAGGGACTGGTGGAGATGTTTGATGGTTCCATCGGAGCAGGTTCAGTCTTTATGCCTCATGGTGGTAAATATCAGACAACAGAAGTTCAGACTATGGTGGCAAAACTTCCGGTACTTACAGGAAAGTGTGATACCGTAACAATGATGAGCTATGGATTTGATCCATATCTTTCAAGCTGGAGCCCATACCATGGAGCTATTTATGCAGTCGTAGAATCTGTAGCTAAGATTGTGGCAACAGGTGGCGATTACAAGAAGATTCGTTTCACATTCCAGGAATATTTCCGCAGAATGACAGAAGATCCAAAGAGATGGAGCCAGCCATTTGCAGCACTTTTAGGCGCATATGATGCACAGCTTGGATTTGGACTTCCATCTATTGGCGGTAAAGATAGTATGTCCGGTACATTCAATGATATAGATGTTCCTCCGACACTGGTATCGTTTGCTGTAGATATTGCAAAAGAAGGAGATATCATTTCTCCGGAATTTAAGAAAGCCGGTAATAAGATTGTAAAATTCACCATTGATAAAGATGAATATGATAAGCCTGTATATGAACAGCTTATGAAATTATATGATGCAGTTCATGAACTGATCCAGAAAAAGGCCATTGTTTCAGCCTATGCGTTAGACGCTAAGGGTGTGGCAGCTGCTGTATCCAAGATGGCATTTGGAAATAAGCTGGGTGTGGATATTGATGAGAGTGTAAAACCAGAGAGCTTATTTGCTGCAGAATTTGGTAATATCGTGGCAGAAGTTCCAGTAGAAAAACTGAACGAGTTAGAAGATGTGATGAAAGTCCTTCCATATAACTACACAGTTATCGGTACTGTTACAAACAGTGAGGAATTCACTTATGGCGATATGAAGATTTCCATGACGGAGGCATTGAACACATGGGAAGCTCCGTTAGAAAAAGTATTCCCTACAAGAGCAGTAGATAATAAAGATTTAGTGAAGACAGATGTCTATGATACAAAAGATATCTATGTATGTAAACATAAGGTAGCAAAACCTACAGTATTTATTCCGGTATTCCCTGGAACCAACTGTGAATACGATAGTGCAAAGGCTTTTGAACAGGCTGGGGCAGATGTAATCGTAAAAGTATTTAAAAATCTGAATGCAGAAGATATCAGAGATTCTGTAAGAGTCTTTGAGGAAAGTATTAATCAGGCACAGATTATTATGTTCCCGGGTGGCTTCTCAGCCGGTGATGAACCGGATGGTTCTGCGAAATTCTTTGCTACTGCGTTTAGAAATGAGAAGATGAAAGAAGCTGTACATCGCCTTCTGAATGAGAGAGATGGTCTGGCACTTGGTATCTGTAACGGTTTCCAGGCTTTGATCAAACTGGGATTAGTACCGAACGGACAGATTACCGGTCAGGATGCACAGTCTCCTACATTGACATTTAATACAATAAACCGTCATATCTCCAAGATGGTTTATACAAAGGTTGTTTCTAATAAATCTCCATGGTTACAGGGAGCTGAATTAGGAAAGACTTATGTAACACCAGCATCACATGGTGAGGGACGTTTTGTTGCAAATGATGAATGGCTCAGAAAATTATTTGAAAACGGTCAGGTAGCTACACAGTATGTGGATGAAGCTGGAAATCCTACGATGGACGAAGAGTGGAATGTAAATGGTTCTTATATGGCCATTGAAGGTATCACAAGTCCGGATGGCAGATGCTTTGGTAAGATGGCTCATATCGAGAGAAAAGGAAGCTCTGTAGCTATGAATATCTATGGCGAACAGGATATGAAAGTATTTGAATCTGGTGTGAAATATTTTAAATAATACAAGTAAAAATCCGGACAGAAATGTCCGGATTTTTTAGAAAGGACCGTAAAATGAAGCGACAGAAACAAGTCAACCTGTCATTGGTTTGTATGACGATTATTCCTATTATTGTATTAGGCATCGTGATATCAATCTATAGCTATTATCATGTGCGTACAGAGATATACAGGGAAGTTGAAGTGGAACTTACAGATTTAGCCACTGTAGCTGCCGGTGCGTTTGGACAGATTTATCCCGGAGATTATCATTTATCAGAAGAAAACGGAGAGGATGTATTGTATAAGGGAGAAATAGCAATCAGCCGTTATTGCAGATACATCGAACAATTTAAGGACGATACGGAAACGGAGATCAGTATCTTTTATGGGGATACAAGATATATTACTACTTTGAAGAGTGCTCAGGGGAAAACTGCCAGAACATTTATAAACAATGAGGTATTAAAGGAAGGAAAAACGGAATTTTATCCGGGAGTGCTGATTGACGGACAGCAATACTTTGCAGTTTATCTTCCGCTTAAGAATCTGGATGGTACGATTGTGGGCATGATGGGAATTGCCAAGGAGGCTGGGCAGGTAAATCAGTCCGTGAAAAATGTTGTTCTTCCGATTATTGTTATTACAGCCATTGTAATCTTTTGTACTAGTTTAATGATGATATTATATTTTCAGAGAACAGAACATGTTGTAAGAAATATTAAACAATTCTTAGAAAACATAGCAAATGGAAAGCTGGATGTACAACTGCATACTTCGATAACAGAACGGAATGATGAGTTTGGAGACATCGGAAAAGCTGCTGTGCAGATGAAATATTCATTGAGAAAATTGCTGGAAAACGATATGCTCACGGATTTGTATAATCGTGCATATGGAGAGAAATGTCTGATAGAGGTTATAGATGCCTTGAGAAGACAGGAAGAATCGTATTCAGTAGCACTTGGCGATATCGATTATTTTAAAAAAGTAAATGATACCTATGGTCATGAGGTGGGAGATGAAGTGCTCCGGAGAGTATCATATCTCTTAAAACAGGGTATGGCAGGAAAAGGGTATGCCATACGATGGGGAGGCGAAGAATTTTTATTGATTTTTAAAAGAAAAAATGCAAACGAGGCAAAAATATTTGTCGAGGAAATTCTTGAGAACATACGGAAAGAAAGAATAATAGCAGGGGAGAAAGAAATTAAGGTAACCATGACGATGGGATTGGTTACAGGAGAAAAAGAAGAAGATAACAGTCAGGTGGTTAGCAGGGCAGATACTTATCTTTATAAGGGCAAGCAAAACGGAAGAAATTGCATTGTAACAGAATAAAATAGAAATCTCCGGTAAATACTGTAGAAAATAGGAAAGTATTTACCGGAGGTTTTTTATGGAAAAAAATAAGAAAAAGCAAATCAAACTTCATAGTATTACTCCTGAGGAACAGTTAAAATTTGAAATTGCGGAGGAACTTGGATTGTTGGATAAAGTAAGGGAGAGCGGGTGGAAGTCATTGTCTGCGAAAGAGTCCGGAAAGATAGGAGGAATTATGGCGAGCCGAAAAAAAGAAATGAACAGAAAAAGTTTGGAAAAATAAGTGAAATGAAAGAAATTAGTGACAAAAGGCAGAATGTTTGGTATAATCGGGGGATACAGAAGGAGGAAAACAAACATATGCTGGAATTACAAAATGTATCATTCTCCGTGGCAGATCAAAATGGTAAGAGAAAAGATATTATCAAAGATTTAAGTCTGAAAATAGATGACAGAAAGTTTGTGGTGATTACCGGACCTAACGGAAGCGGTAAATCCACTCTTGCAAAATTAATTGCAGGAATAGAGCAGGTTACGTCAGGGAAAATTATTTATAATGGTATAGATATTACTGATATGAATATTACGGAAAGAGCAAAACTGGGAATCAGCTTTGCGTTTCAGCAGCCTGTGAGATTTAAGGGAATTAAGGTAAAGGATTTGTTGAAGCTGGCTGCAGGAGATAATTATAAGGCAGGGGCCTGTGATTACCTCAGTGAAGTGGGGCTTTGTGCAAGGGATTATCTAAACAGAGATGTGGATGGAAGCCTTTCTGGCGGTGAATTAAAGCGTATAGAGATAGCAACTATTATTGCAAGAAATACAGAATTATCGATCTTTGATGAACCGGAAGCAGGAATTGATTTATGGAGCTTTAAAAATCTGATAAAAGTATTCGAGAAACTTCATAAGGAACAGCAAAGTTCCATTATGATTATTTCACATCAGGAGAGAATATTAAATATTGCTGATGAAATCATTGTTATTTCAGCCGGTGAAGTAAAAGCAAGGGGCAGGAAAGATGAAATCCTTCCGGAGCTGCTTCAGGGAACCAGTTGTAAATTTTATCAGGAAGATTCGTTAAGCGAGGTATAAGATATGGATGAAATACAAAAGACCTTATTAGAGCAGGTAGCAGGTCTGCATGAGATACCTGCCGGTGCTTACAATATCAGATCAAACGGAGCTCTGGACAGTAGGAATACCACTGCAAACATAGATATTGTCACAAAAGAAGATAAGCCGGGTATCGATATTATCATAAAACCGGGAACAAAAAAAGAAAGTGTGCATATACCGGTCTTATTAAGCCAGAGCGGTCTTCAGGATCTTGTATACAATGATTTTTATGTGGGAGAGGACTGTGATGTGACGATTATTGCCGGATGTGGCATTCATAATGGTGGCGATAAGCTTACGAAGCATGACGGAATCCATACGTTTCATATCGGAAAAAATGCCCATGTCAAATATGTGGAAAAACATTATGGCTCCGGTGATGGTACAGGTGAAAATGTTATGAATCCTCAAACGATTGTATATATTGAAGAAGGCGGTTTTATGGAGATGGAAACAGCCCAGATAAAGGGGATTGATTCCACCGACAGAGTGACAAAGGCAAAACTTGGGGATAATGCCAAAATTGTGATTACGGAAAAAATCATGACTCATGGAAAGCAGTTTGCAAAGACAGAATTTGAAGTAGATATGGACGGAGAAGGCTCCAGTACCAATGTTATTTCAAGATCAGTTGCCAAGGGGGATTCCTCACAGCTTTTTGTGTCAAAGATTAATGGGAATAATAAATGTGCAGGACATACAGAATGTGATGCTATCATTATGGATAATGCACATATTAGTGCTGTTCCGGAGATTACGGCCAATCATATTGACGCGGAGTTAATCCATGAGGCGGCTATTGGAAAAATCGCAGGAGAGCAGTTGATTAAACTGATGACTCTTGGTCTGACTGAGGCAGAAGCAGAAGAACAGATCGTAAATGGATTTTTAAAGTAAGTGTACTGAATAGTTACATGCAGATCCGAAGGAGCGAATCAGAAAATATGGTTTTGCATTTGAGGGAAAAAAGGTATTGATAGGTTAAAAGAAAGGAAAGCCAGGCTTTCCTTTTACATTATTATTCCGTAATCACAAGTGAAGCTTCCATGCTGGTAGTAAATCCATAGGAATCTGTGACGCTATATATAATATTATAATTACCCGGAATCAATTTTCTGACTTCCGTTGTTTCTATTTCTGCAGTCTCTATTTCTGTTGTCTCTGTTTCCTGCGTTTCTATCTCTGTAGTTTCTTCCTCTTCTGGTCCTGTATTATTCTGGTTATTGTCTGTCAGTGAAGAAGGTTCTTCGGGAGCGGTAGTAGTCTCCTGTGAAAATTCTTCGTATACTGTTTCATAAAATGAATCCGGATATTTGATTTCTACATAGGAATAAAGATTTGTTCCGGTAAAATCGCAGGCAGAAATAAGGTTATCCTTTATCATAAGAAGCAATTCATCATAGGAAGTCAGACGGCTGACGGTTAAGTTTGTACTGCCTAAGGATATGACAGGTGCTGCCTGGACATAAAGAGGCAGGGATTTATAGCCGGTATAGCCGGTAAAGTCTTTCAGAGCATAGGTTACGGTATATTTTCCGGCAGTGCAGGCAGCGTTTTCAAGAGAAACCTTCATTCCGGCTGCATTTGTGATGGTGCAGGTCATACGATTTGTTTCATTCATACCTGCACAATTAAATGCCCGGATATTTGTCAGAATATCAGGAATCGTTCCTGCCTGAGTATAGAAGGCATCAGTGGAAATATCAAAAAACATAGGCACTTTAGGATTGTCTGTACCGGAAAAGTCTACAAAAGCTACGTTCATATCCACGTTTTCAGAGATTCCGTTTACCCGTCCTGTGGAGGAATACTGCCAGATCTGATAAGGATAATCAAGAGCAGGGAGACCATCACCGGCTTTAAAACGTAATCCATTGCTGTTGTAATGAGCAGGATAGCGGGCAAGCCAGCTTCCGTAAGATGAAGTCAGACTGCCGGCATCAAAACGCTCGAAATCGAAAGTGTTGGCATAAATCATTGCCTTATATCCGGCTGCTTCTACCATCCGGCAGAAAGTATCTGCTATTTCTGTCATAGTGCTTTTGGAAATCCCGGAATAAGTACGATATCCCTTTGCTGTTTCCCAGTCAAAGACAACAGGATATGTAATGTTATAACCCTTTAGTGCATCGATAATCATAGATGCCTCTTCCCGGGCTTCCTGAACTGTGGTAGCCTGAGAGAAAAAATAAGCCCCTGTTTTGATACCGGCAGCAGCAGCTCCGCTTAAATTGGCCTTATACTGGGTATCATAATATAATTTTCCGGTTTCATAGCCACGTCCGGCTACTTTGATCATAGCAAAATCAATCCCGTCATTCTTTACTTTTGTCCAGTTAATCGTTCCCTGATGCTTCGATACATCAATTCCTGTGAGAAAACCTGTATGGGAAGTATAGTCATTTGGAACCGTGATATCCTGTAACCCTGAAGCAGGTGCAGCATTTGCCTGTGTACGATTGATGATTTCCTGATTGGTGGACAGATCTTCTTCGGAAATATCCAGATCGGATACAGGGATCAGTGTTAATGAAGAGGTTTCCTGCGGAGCAGTGGTGCTTTCTGAAAGGGAAGTTGTCTCTGCAGAAGTTGTTTCTGGCGGTGTGGTGCTTTCTTCAGTTGGCACTGCATCTGTGGCAGAAGCTTCGAAAACTGTAGTACATTCGCTGTCCGTTCCCACGGCATAAGCAGTATCTGAAAGTTTTTCATGATTTACAATAGAATGGGCTATGAGACCACTGACTGCAGAAATGGTGAGAATCAAGGCGATGGACACTGCAATTGTTTTTTCCTTTGCAGGACCGGTATATAATCTAATAAAAAAATCTATCATTTTCGTTCCATCCTTAGTATAAAAATTAACATATTGAATAGTATAGAACAATTCCGTATATTTTACAATAACAAAGGAAGAAAATATTTTATCGGAAATTAATGGATAGGAACGCAGGTGTGTGCTATAATAGCTTTGAAATAGGTAGGCGTTTGCGGAACTCTTCGGGGAGAGGAGAATATGTCTATTCTCACTCCGTTGTTTCGGACAAATCAGTCGAATTGTTCGAATTTGACGTACAATTTGACTGATTTGTCCGCCCAAAGTCGCAATACATAGACATATTCTCCTCTCCCCGAAGAGTTTCGCAAATGCCTACCTATGAACTAAGATTCGAAAGGAGTATGATTATGAAGTTTACAAAAATGCAGGGATGCGGTAATGATTATATTTATGTGAATTGTTTTGAGGAAAATGTAAAAAATCCTTCTGAAACTGCGATTAAAGTCAGTGACCGCCATTTTGGCGTTGGTTCAGATGGTTTAATATTAATCTGTCCTTCCGAAACAGCAGATTTTAAAATGCGGATGTTTAATGCAGACGGCTCTGAAGGAAAAATGTGTGGAAATGGTATCCGTTGCGTGGCAAAATATGTATATGATTTTGGATTGACGCAAAAAAAACGGATTACAGTAGAAACATTGTCAGGAATCAAAACACTTCAGTTGAATGTAAGGGAGGGCAAGGTGGAAACTGTTCAGGTAGATATGGGCCAGCCGATTTTGACACCACATGAGATACCGGTGAAATTTGAAGGTGAGAAAATGGTAGATCAGCCGGTTATGGTGAATGGAACAGAATATCATATCACATGTGTGTCTATGGGAAATCCCCATGCCATCACGTTTGTGGAGGATGTAAAAACCCTTGATCTGGAAAAAATAGGTCCTTATTTTGAAAAACATGAGATTTTTCCGGACAGAGTAAATACAGAATTTATTCATATTATAGATAGAAAAACAATCGATATGCGTGTCTGGGAGCGGGGCTCAGGCGAGACACTTGCCTGCGGTACAGGGGCCTGTGCCAGCGTAGTGGCATGTGTATTAAATAATCTGACAGAAGATGAAGTGCTGGTACATTTGTTAGGCGGAGATTTAAAGATCAAGTATGACAGACAGAATAACACAGTGCTGATGACAGGACCTGCTGTTGTCGTGTGCAGTGGGGAAATTGATGAATAAAAAGGGAGATAATAGAAAATGATATTAAAAAATTTGTTAGAAAAACTCGATTATAAAGTAGAAAGTGGAAGTGTTGATACAGAGATTCAACATCTGGTCATGGATTCCAGAAAAGTAGAACCGGGAGATGTGTTTGTATGTATCAAAGGGGCCATCAGGGATGCCCATGAGTTTATACCGGATGTCATCGCAAAAGGTGCATCAGCAGTAATTGTGGAAAATGAGGTTGAAATCAGTGACGATATCACAGTGGTAAAAGTGGAAAATACCAGATATGCTCTTGCCTGTATGTCCGCCGCTTATTTCGGATATCCTGCAGAGAAACTGACTACAATCGGAATCACGGGAACAAAGGGAAAAACAACTACAACATATATGGTGCGCTCTGTATTGGAAGGGGTCGGCATAAAAACAGGATTAATCGGAACCATAGAGACCATTATCGGTGATACAAGAATTCCTTCTGAAAATACAACACCGGAATCATATGCCGTACAGGAATATTTTGCAAAAATGGTGGAGGAAGGCTGCCAGGCAGTTGTTATGGAAGTCTCTTCCCAGGGACTGATGCTTGACAGAGTGGCAGGTTTTATCTTTGATTATGGGGTGTTTACAAATCTTTCCCCAGACCATATCGGACCAAACGAGCATAAGGACTTTGATGAATATGTAAGCTGTAAGGCAAAATTATTTAAAAATTGTAAACATGGAATTTTTAATATCGACGACGAATATGCTGACAGAATGATCGATGGCTGTGTCTGTGATGTGGAAACTTTTGGAGTGAAAGAGTTTGATAATCATGCAGACCTGGAGGCAGATCACATTCATTTATTCAGGAAACCGGGAATTTTGGGTGTGGCTTATGATTTATCGGGAAAAATAAATATGGAAGTGGAGATTGATGTACCGGGAAAATTCAGTGTGTACAATTCATTGACGGCTATCGCCATCTGCCTGCATTTTACAGATGATGAAGCCGTAATAAAAAAAGCACTGGCAGATATCCGCGTTAAGGGGAGAGTAGAAATTCTCCAAGTATCACCGAAATATACATTAATGATAGATTATGCCCATAATGCCATGAGTCTGGAAAGTTTGTTACGCTCATTAAAAGAATATGAACACCATCGAATCGTCACAATGTTTGGCTGCGGAGGAAATCGTGACAGAAACAGGAGATTTGAAATGGGAGAAGTATCTTCAAGACTTTCTGATTTATCCATTATTACATCCGATAATCCAAGAGATGAAGAACCGATGGCCATTATCGAAGATATTATAACCGGTGTAAAAAAAGCAGATGGTGACTATGTAGTTGTCCCGGACAGAAAAGAGGCAATCCGGTATGCAATCGAACATGGAGAAGAAGGAGATATCATCGTACTGGCAGGAAAAGGACATGAAGATTATCAGATTATAAAAGGTGTGAAATATCATATGGATGAGAGAGAACTGGTAGAAGAAGTAAAGAGAGAGCTTGGACTTGCATAGAAATACAACAGAATACTTGCAATCATATAGAAAAGTATGATAGAATAGTTGGGATTTTTGAAAGTAAATTGGTTGCATGAGATAGGAGATATAAGTTATGTGTGGATTTAGTGGATTTGCAGGAAGTAACTGTGACAAAGAAGACGTATTAAAGAGAATGACAGACAAGATAGCACATAGAGGTCCGGATCAGGAAGGAACGTTTTTATCAGAAAAAGCAGCATTAGGATTTCGGAGACTGAGTATTATTGATTTGAATAACGGTTCCCAGCCAATGTATAACGAAGATAAGAAGATAGTAATTACCTTTAATGGAGAAATCTATAATCATCTTGAACTCAGAAAAGAGTTAATAGAAAAAGGACATACATTTGCAAATAATTCAGATACAGAGTGTCTGATTCATGGATATGAGGAATATGGAGTGGAGCTGTTGCATAAGCTCCGGGGAATGTTTGCATTTGTTATTTATGATTCAAACAAGGATATCTTATTCGGAGCAAGGGATTTCTTCGGAATTAAGCCATTTTATTATGGAACTGCTCCAGATGGAAATCTTGTTTTCAGTTCAGAGATAAAGAGCATCCTGGAATATCCGCAGATGAAACGAGAGATGAACGAGGCAGCTCTTGAGCAATATCTGAGCTTTCAGTACTCAGTACTTCCGGAAACATTTTTCAAGGGCATTTACAGATTGCCGGCAGGACATTATTTTATCTATCAGAATGGAAAGATGGACGTAAAGAGATATTTTGATCCAATGATGGATCCTGTACCGGAGGATCGTATTTCACTGGAAGAGACTGTATCGGATATAGAAAAAATCGTTCATGAAACGACAGATGCCCATATGATTGCTGATGTGGAAGTCGGCTCTCTTTTATCCAGCGGCGTGGATTCCAGCTATGTCGTATCAGAATTCCCGGGAAAGAAAACATTTACGGTAGGATTCCTTGACAAAAACAGCAAGTACAATGAAATCCGTTATGCGGAAAGCCTGACAAAGGAACTGAAAAACAAAGAAAATTACAACAAAAACATATCAAGTGAGGAATATTTTGATTCCATCCCAAAGGTTATGTATTATATGGATGAGCCATTGGCAGACCCATCCTGTATTGCACTCTATTTCGTGGACAAACTGGCAGCAGAGCAGCTCAAGGTAGTTCTGTCCGGCGAAGGGGCAGATGAATTTTTTGGTGGATATAATATTTATCATGAACCAATCTCTCTCAGGGGATTTAAATATGTGCCAAAAATTATTAAAAAGCCATTGGCTGCATTGTTTAAGAAGCTTCCTGATTTTAAGGGAAGAGACTTTATCATCAGAGGAAGTAAAACAGTAGAAGAGCGTTTTATCGGTAATGCGAATCTGTTTTCCGTAGAGGAAAGGGAGAAATTGTTAAAGACGAATCTGACACATGTAAAGCCGATGGATATCGTGGCTCCATACTATGAAAAAGTAAAAGATCTAAATGATATTGCAAAAATGCAGTATATAGATATTAATTTCTGGCTTCAGGGAGATATTCTCTTAAAGGCAGATAAGATGAGTATGGCACATTCTCTGGAATCAAGAGTACCATTTTTGGATATCAATGTATTTAATTATACAAAGAATATGCCGGTGGATTACAGATGCAACAAGGATGCCACAAAGAGGGCATTCCGTATCGCTGCAAAACGTCATATTCCGGAGGCGACAGCAAACAAAAAGAAACTTGGATTCCCTGTGCCAATCAGAGTATGGCTGAAAGAGGACAAGTACTATAATAAGGTCCTTGAGAAGCTGACAGGAGAGACAGCCGGACAATATTTTGATACAGATGCACTGAGAAAACTGATGGAAGACCACAGAGAAGGAAAAGCAGATAACAGCAGAAAAATATGGGCTATCTATGTATTTTTGATCTGGCATGAAATATATATAGAGTCAGAAAAGGTAGACATTCCGGCATAGTTTCTGACTGGAAAATGGTAAAATAATTAATCGAACGGTTCTAATCGAGGGAATGGAATAAATTTGTAAAAAGTGCATGAAAAAATTACAATTTATGTAGAAAAATTATTCATATTGTGCTATACTACTCCTAAAGTGAGTGCGTGATTCTCACAAATGTTAAAATTATATAGGAGGGTTTTATTTATGGCAAACAGATTTATTTTGAATGAAACATCGTATCATGGAGCAGGTGCTATTGCAAGTATTCCGGCTGAGGTAAAGTCCAGAAAGCTGAACAAGGCTTTTGTATGTTCTGATCCTGATCTTGTGAAATTCGGAGTAACAAAGAAGGTGACAGATGTTCTGGATGGAGCAGGGTTATCATATGAGTTGTATTCCAACATTAAGCCAAATCCAACCATTGAGAATGTGCAGAGCGGCGTAGCAGCATATAAAGCAGCCGGCGCAGATTATATTATCGCTATCGGTGGCGGTTCCTCGATGGATACAGCTAAGGGTGTTGGTATCATTATAGCTAATCCGGAATATGCCGATGTGAGAAGTCTGGAGGGAGCAGTAGATACACCAAATAAGAGTGTTCCGATTCTTGCTGTTCCTACGACAGCAGGTACTGCAGCAGAAGTAACGATTAATTATGTTATTACTGATGTAGAGAAGAATCGAAAGATGGTATGTGTAGATCCTCATGATATACCGGTAGTGGCATTTGTGGATCCGGATATGATGTCTTCTATGCCAAAAGGTCTGACTGCAGCCACAGGTATGGATGCACTGACACATGCTATTGAAGGCTATATCACAGCAGGAGCATGGGAATTATCTGATATGTTCCATTTGAAAGCAATCGAAATCATCAGCCGTTCTTTAAGAGGTGCTGTAGATAATACACCGGAAGGACGAGAAGATATGGCTTTAGGACAGTATGTAGCCGGTATGGGATTCTCCAATGTAGGACTTGGTATTGTTCATTCTATGGCACATCCTCTTGGTGCATTATATGATACACCTCATGGTATTGCAAATGCCATTATTCTTCCTACTGTTATGGAATATAATGCAGAAGCGACAGGAGAAAAGTACAGAGATATCGCTAAGGCTATGGGTGTACCTGGCACAGAAAATATGTCAGTTGAAGAATATAGAAAAGCAGCTGTAGATGCAGTAAGACAGCTTTCAAAAGATGTTGGTATTCCTGCTGATTTAAAAGAGATTGTAAAAGAGGAAGATATTCCGTTCCTTGCACAGTCTGCTTATGATGATGCATGTCGTCCGGGTAATCCGAAGGAGACAAGTGTTGAAGATATCACAGCATTATATAAGAGTCTGATTTAGGCCGCAGAAAGATGTCTGTCCTTTTGGAGAGACATCTTTCTTTCAGAGTGTTACATTTACCGAAGAAAAATGGAGGTACATTTTATGGCAGTATATAAATGTAGTATATGTGGTGCGATTTACGATGAGGAGAAAAGTGGAAAGCCGATTTCAGAGCTTACAGAATGCCCGGTGTGCAAGCAGCCGGCTTCAAAGTTTGTTCTTGTTTCTGAAGAGAAAGAACCGGCAGAGACAAAGACTTTTCAGGGAAAATTAGATTATGATCCTTCCACAGCAAGACATGATCCATCTGCTCGATATATGGCAGAAATTCATGAAATGGCAGTGACCGGCAAAACAGTCGGAGCAGCCATGGGTACGAAGATGCCTATACCAAACTGGGATGACATTCTGATTCTCGGTGCACAGCTAAATCCTCCACCATTAAACGATGGGGAGGCAGTAGATACAAAGACAATTATCGGCAAGCATGCAAAGAAACCGATGGTGCTGGAGAGTCCGGTTTATATCTCCCATATGTCTTTTGGTGCGTTATCAAAGGAAGTGAAGGTAGCTCTCTCAAAAGGATCCGCACTTGCAAAAACAGCTATGTGCAGCGGTGAGGGTGGTATTTTACCGGAGGAGAAAGCGGCCGCATACAAATACATATTTGAGTATATTCCAAATAAATATAGTGTAACAGATGAAAATCTCAAAACCTCTGATGCAATCGAGATAAAAATCGGTCAGGGTACAAAGCCTGGCATGGGAGGTCATTTGCCGGGAGAAAAGGTGACAGAAGAAATCGCTGCTATCCGTGGGAAAAAGCAGGGCGAGGATATTCAGAGTCCAAGCAAATTCCCGGAACTTCAGACAAAAGAAGATTTGCGGGCAATGGTAGATATGCTTCGTGAACGATCAGAGGGAAGACCGATTGGAATTAAAATCGCAGCCGGAAGAATCGAACAGGATTTGGAGTATTGCGTATTTGCACAGCCGGATTTTATTACGATTGATGGCAGGGGAGGAGCTACCGGTTCCAGTCCTCTGTTTTTAAGAGAGGCAACGACAGTTCCGACTATCTATGCTTTGTATCGTGCAAGAAAATATTTAGATTCCGTGAAGTCGGATATTTCCCTTGTAATTACGGGAGGACTTCGTGTTTCCGCTGATTTTGCAAAAGCACTGGCAATGGGAGCAGATGCAGTGGCAGTAGCCAGTGCCGGACTCATTGCAGCAGCTTGCCAGCAATACCGTATTTGTGGAAGTGGTAATTGTCCTGTAGGTATCGCCACACAAAATCCGGAACTCCGTGCAAGATTGAATGTGGATGCCGCTGCCATGAGAGTAGCTAACTATCTGAATGTTTCACGGAGTGAGCTTGAAACATTTGCAAGAATCACAGGAAATCATTCAGTACATGACTTGTCTTATGATAATCTTGTGACAACCAGTGAGGATATTGCAAAATATACAGAGATAAAACATATCGGTAATCCGATGGAATATAATACAGTGATCCAAAAAGAACAGACAACGGAAGGAGAAAATAAGATGATTACTTACAGATGTAAAATATGTGGTGAGATTTTCACCGTAAAGGAGGGGGAGGAACCGGTATGCCCACGATGCAAAGCCACCGGAGCCAATCTTGAGATTGTGGAGGGAGAAAAGCAGGACAAGTATGCAGGCACACAGACCAAGAAGAATCTTGAAGCGGCATTTGCCGGTGAATCCGGTGCCCGGAATAAATATACTTATTTTGCTTCTGTTGCGAAAAAAGAAGGATATGAGCAAATCGCAGCTTTGTTTTTGAAAACTGCTGAAAATGAGAGAGAACAGGCAAAAATGTGGTTTAAGGAATTAAACGGTATCGGAGATACAGCAGCGAACCTGGAGGCAGCGGCTGAGGGTGAAAACTACGAGTGGACAGATATGTACGAGGGATTTGCAAAAACTGCAGAAGAAGAAGGCTTCCCTGAACTGGCAGAGAAATTCCGGATGGTTGGTGCCGTGGAGAAACATCATGAGGAGCGGTACCGTGCATTGCTTCGAAATGTTGAGACGGCTCAGGT
Source organism: Lachnospiraceae bacterium (assembly GCA_034172985.1). Lineage (GTDB taxonomy): Bacteria > Bacillota > Clostridia > Lachnospirales > Lachnospiraceae > CAG-303. The sequence continues at coordinate 5,693 of JAXFDY010000149.1, read as the reverse complement.
GTTTGCAAAGAGTGAAGTGAAGGTATGGGAGTGCCGGAATTGCGGACATATAGTAGTTGGAATGAATGCACCGGAGATTTGCCCGGTATGTGCTCATCCGCAGAGTTATTTTGAAATCAGTGAAGAAAATTATTAATTAGAGAAACGCCAGGGGTCTTTGGTCTCTGGCGTTTTATGAGGATTATCTTTTGATTTTGTCATGAAGTGAGGAAGAAAATGATTACAAAAGTATATGATTTTGCAGATATAGCTGTTCAGGCTGTTTTTCGGGATAGTTACATGCAGGAGTTATGCAGGGATTATGAAACAGGGAAAACACCAGAATTAATGATTGAAGTTACAGAGGAAGATGTGAAAAGAGAAGACGAAAAAAGCGATGAGCAAGGGTATCCTTATGGATATCTGGAGAGTCTGGCCTTTTACCGCAAGTTTTGCGAAAAGGTGGTGGAGAGAAATATTCTTTTGTTTCATTCCTCAGTGATTATGGTGGATGGACAGGCTTATGTATTCACAGCACCCAGTGGAACAGGGAAATCTACGCATACATCCCTGTGGAGACAGGTGTTTGGGGAGCGGGCCGTTATGATAAATGATGATAAACCTTTATTTAAAATAGAGGAGGATTCTGTATGGGCATATGGAACTCCATGGGATGGAAAACATAGAATCAGTACTAATACAAAAGCAGAAATAAAAGCTCTTTGTATATTGGAAAGAGGAAAGGAAAATTCCATTCAGAAAGAAAGTTTTTTTGATGCGTACCCTTTTATATTAAATCAGACATACCGACCGGATGATGAGCAGGGAATGGCAAAAACACTGGAACTGGTAAATAAGATGATGAATCTGCTTCCTGTATATAAAATGAAATGCAATATTTCCAGAGAGGCGGCAGAGATGGCTTATAATGCCATGAAATGATGTGAATGAGATGTGTAATTTTAGTCAGGCTGTGTTGGAAGTAGAAAAGTGCCAAATGGCACTTTTTTCTGTTATTTGTCGGGTAACTCATATGATGATGCATATTGTGAATGCATACTGCGTTATATTTATGCATGTTTTGACACCCTAAACATAATATATTAAAAAGATATAATATATATGAAATAAAATGAAATATAAATGAAATAATATATTGAAAAAACCATACTTTTATGATATCTTATTTTCGTACAGTTTCCATTCTGTGCCTTGCAATCATAGTCTGGCTATGTTACAATTCAGAGGGATACTGTATATGGAAATATCAGAAAAAGGGGTTTTATGTATGGAGAAAAAACAACTGAGTGGTCTGGCAAACGGTATCCTGCTTAGCGGATTGCAAAGTGAACTGACAGTACAGTATGATAACTGCTGTAAACAATTTTTGGCAAACCGGGAACTGCTGGCACATATTTTAAAGGGAACTGTAGAGGAATACAAGGATTATACGGTAAAGGAAATTGAAAGGTGGATTGAGCCGGAGATAGAAATCGGCGAGAATGCAGTGGATATGGATTTTGCTGATTGTTCGGAAGTAGAGAAAGTATTTATAGAAGGAAGCAGCCAGGAATCAAGAAGTTTGGTGGAAGGCCGGCGCTTTTATGATTTGAAATTCTCGGCGTTTGTTCCGAAGAAAGGAAAAAAGGAATATATAAAGCTTATTGTAAATATAGAAGCCCAGAAGACTTCGGAAGCTTCAAAACTGCATTATAAGCTGGAAAAAAGAATTGTATATTATCTGTCCAGGCTGATATCCGGACAGTATCAGAAGGAATTTCACAAATCTGAATATGATAAGATAAAAAAGGTGTATTCGATTTGGATATGTATGAATTGTAAGGAGAATGAAATAATAAAAATATGTTTTCAGGAAGAAAATGTTTATGGTCAAGGGAGTCTGGACCGGAACGCATATGACCTTGCGACAGGAGTCGTGGTGAAATTGAAAACGAATTATGAAAAAGATCCGGAACTGGAAGATCAGCTGATAGAAATTCTGAATGTGTTATTTTCGCCGGATATCAAAGTTTTGGATAAAATGGAACTGTTAGATGAAAATGGTTTAACGATGACTGAAAATGTGAAGAAGGATGTGAATGAGATGTGTAATTTTAGTCAGGCTGTGTTGGAACAGGGAATAGAGAAGGGAATAGAGAAGGGAATAGAGAAGGGACGCGAAGAAGAACGTGCGAATACAGTACGTGAAAAGGAACGCGCAGATCAGGCAATCAGTAGGGTGAATGATATGGAGGCAGAGATTCAAAGACTGAAGGAAGAGTTAGAGAAATATAAAAAATAATCCTAATGATACTGGCATATACTAAAAAGATGAGAGAAAGAAGGAAATTTCATATGAAGTTAAAACAAGGTTTTGTAATATCAAAAGCAGGAGAGGATTATGTAGCAGTGGCTACAGGACAGGCAGGAAAGTCATTTCAGGGGTTGGTGAGAAATAATGCAACAGCAGCATTTCTGCTTGAACAGTTAAAAAATGAATGCTCTGAGGAGGAACTGGTACAGGCATTATTGGATACGTATGATGTGGACAGAAAGACGGCAGAGAAGGATGTGGAAGTGTTTGTAAAGACCATTCGGGATGCGGGAATGTTGGAATAATGCAAACTTGGGGTATAATAGAGGAAGAAAGTGTGTAAGATAATATGCAAGTGCGTGGAGGTGATTTTTTGTGGGAGATTATAAACCGCCATTTACAATTACAAATGAAATGTTGTCGTATGTATCCTCCATTTCAGAAAAGATTGGTAGTATTACAGCGACCAGTAATATGGAATCTAAACCTCACCTAAGAAAAAACAATCGTATCAAATCCATTCACTCTTCTTTGAAGATTGAAGCAAATTCGCTTTCTCTGGGACAGGTTAGAGACGTTATTAACGGTAAGATTGTGTTAGGTGAGCAGAAGGAAATTCAAGAAGTCAAAAATGCTTATGCTGCTTATGAAAAGTTTTCTGAAATAAATCCATACAGCATCAGTGACTTAAAGATATTCCACGGTATCATGACAAAATATGTTGTAGACGAATCCGGTGACTTTCGTCAAGGAGAGGAAGGCGTTTTTAACGGCGATAAGTGTATTTTTATGGCACCGCCTGCACGGTTTGTTCCACAGTTAATGAATGATCTTTTTGATTGGATGCAAGAATCAAAAGACAGTGTTCATCCGCTGATTTTAAGCAGTGTATTTCATTACGAATTTGTTTTTATTCATCCCTTCTCTGATGGTAATGGAAGAATGGCAAGATTGTGGCATACGGCTATTCTTTCTAAATGGAAATCTATATTTGAATATATTCCGATCGAAAGTCAGATTGAGAAGTTTCAAGATGAATATTATGAAGCCATTGCCAAATGCCATGTAGAAGGTGCATCTACGACTTTTATTGAATTTATGCTAGCACAGATTGATAAGATTTTAGACGAAATTTCCCTTCAGCTCAGTGAAGATAATGAGCAACTTTCTGAATACATCAAAAGATTGCTTGATGTTATGGAATATGATATTCCTTATACGAGTAGAGCACTTATGGATAAACTGGGACTCAAATCCAAAGAAGGTTTTCGCAGAAATTATTTGCGACCGGCAATAAACCTGAACCTTATCTGTATGACAATTCCAGATAAACCGAACAGCAGAAATCAAAGATATGTTAAAAATTAAGTTATAAGACAGTGATTTTAGAAAAGATATCATTAGGCGTTTGCGAAACACTTCAGGGAGTGGACAATATGTTTATTCTCACTCCGTTGGTTCGGACAAAGTCGCAATACATAGACATATTGTCCACTCCCTGAAGTGTTTCGCAAACGCCTAATATATCATAAAGAACAGGAGATGTGTATGTTTAAAATATATTTATATGTGGCAGAATTGCTGCGGGCAGAACTTCATGACAGGAAACCGGCAGAGAAACCAGAAGATGTTTCATGGGAAAAAGTATGTGAATTGTCAAAGGCACACATGATGACAGGCCTGACTTTTGACAGTATATTAAAGTTACAGAATAAACCTGAGGGAAAACTATATCAGCAGTGGAAAGAACTGGCAGATAAGGCGTTGGTAAAAGAGATTTCGTTTGATGCGGAGAGAGAACAGATATTTGAGGCGTTTGAAGAAAATCAGGTCAAGTACATTCCGCTGAAAGGAATTATTATCAAAGATTTTTATGCAAGACCGGGACTGAGGCAATTTTCTGATAATGATATCCTGTATTATGAAAATGGAAACCAGAAGGTAAAAGACATTATGGAACAGTTAGGCTATGAGTGTGAATCAGAAGGTGATCATCACGATGAATACCGGAAACCTCCGATTTATAATTTTGAGCTGCATATGCGACTGTTACCAAAAGATAATAAATATCTCGGAGAGTTTGACAATATCTGGGAGAGAGCCATAAAAGATGAAGGAAATCAGATGGGATATCATATGACGGATGAAGATTTTTATGTATATCATCTGGTACATCTTGAGAAACATTTCGATGGCAGTGGCACAGGTCTCCGATATTTTGTAGATCAGTACTATCTCAATCAATGTCTGGTCACCAGAATGGATAGGAAACTGTTAGATCAAAGGCTGTCTGATCTGGGTTTGCTGGATTTTGAACAACGGATTAATGGATTATCAGAGACATTGTTTGGACAGTCAGATGTGGACTGGGAACATGTTCTTGACGGAAATGAACAGCAGAAAGAGCTGTTTTTATATATTATGAGCTGCGGAGCATACGGGACTTTTCATTTATTGGTACAAAACAGAATCAGGAAGGCAGGAAGTAAAGGCAGATACTTCATATCCCGCCTTACTTGTGATGACATATATATGAAAAATGATTATCCTATTTTAAAGAAATGTCCATGGCTGAAACCTGTGTTTGTGGTATGGAGACTTGTATCTGCACCATTTAAAAAGCCGGATAGGGTCAAAGCAGAACTCATGGGACTGATTGGAAAGAAAACAAAGTAATATTTAAAGAGCCAAGGGACAAATGAGCCTGATGTCGATTTGTCCCTTGGCTCATCTTATGTGCAAAATATACAAAAAATAAACAGACTTCGGTAAAAAAATAAGAAAAAATGCAGACAAAAAATGTGAAATATGAACAAAAATGTCATTTTGTTCATATTTTTTTGAATAAAGTATTGACAGAGGGGGAGGGTAGAGGTATAATGAACGAAATATTTGGGGAATTATGTCTGCTGTGTCATAATGACCTAAAATTATGTCTTGGTTGGACATAAGAAATTATATTTAGGAGGAAATATGATGAAGAAGAAATTTTTTGCAGTAGCAATAGCTGCAACAATGGCTCTGTCAACAGTAATGACAGCAATGGCAGAAGATCTTTACACAAAAGAGTATACTTTCACTTCAAATGATGCATATGAAGCGTTGGATAATCCACTTAAGGGTAAAGATTTGGATGAAATTGTTATTGAGTATACTTGTACTACAGGTGAAGGTGCAGCAGCAAATGGTTGGGATGGCCTTTTTGCATTTTATAATGCTGATACAAATGGAAGAATTACATTCTGTACAAGACCGTATCTCTGTTGGAATGATATGGATGGGAAAAAAGGATTTTTAGATATTAACCATCCGGATAGAGGTGGAGATTTTAAGTTAGTAGCTGGTAAGAAACAAACAGTAGTATGGACAATTACAGCTGATGATGTTACTTGTACAGTAG
>JAXFDY010000095.1:0-2639 GCA_034172985.1 Lachnospiraceae bacterium | reverse complement strand
CTGAGTATTCCATAATTTTCGGACTTCTTCCTCTGTATAAAGCATACCTATATCATGCATATATGCACTCATTAAAATCAAAAAAGTATCTACGCCTGATAATGCCTTTATTCTTTCTTTTCCCAGAATTCCCTCAATTGCCGAAATAATATTTACCGAATGGACGGAATCATGGGTGCTATAGGTAGGAAATGTCGTCATCACAGAAGACATATAACGCTCCAGTTTTCTTTTCTGCAGATCATAAATACTCTCTAAACAGCGACAATTAATATCTGTTTGTGCAAGTTTATGCAAATGTTTTTCTAAACCTTTTCCTTTGTATCCCATATCTTACCTCTTTCTTGCTATATTTTACAGACTCTAATTAGTAAGATTATATCATACAATTTATTTTTTATCCAAAACAACTTTCAATCCTAATGCAATTAATACAATCAAAATACCAGCCCACTGCCAGACGTAAATACCACTTTCTCCTGTATTCGGAAGATATAAGCCGGGAAAATTCAGCCACAATACATGAAAAATATAACCACCTTCCATATATTGCTCATCTGTCCAGTCGCCTTCCTCAATACATAAAAAGGCACAGGAAGTTTCATACCCCACCGGATAAGACGACTCAATAACGATATATTCCTGAGGTATTAATCCCTCAAGAAAAGCTTCCCCATTTGAATCACTGGTAAAATCGGCCACATACTGATATAATTTATATGCAGATGCATCTTCTGTAGGAATGGTATAATAAGCATTTTCTCCCAACATGTCAATGGCCTGCTGTAATCCATCCGTATCTTCCACCGCATATGTAGCCACATAGGAATAAATGCTAAATACAGCATCAGAAAGTCGTTTGGCGTTTGCTAACACTTCTGTTGTATCATCAACATTCTCTATATTCTCACCATCACATAAGGTCAAAGTGATTCCATAAGAATATACACTGACACTTTCTGCCACACTTATAGGTGCTTCTGTATTCTCTTTCCTGTTTTGATACACAAATCCTCCATAACATTCCATAACACCTGTGGAATTACCTGTTTTATTCTTTACCGCTTTACATGAAATATCTATCTTGGAATAAACACTTTTTTTTAATTCCACAAGCATAATATCGGAATCGGTTGTCTCTGTAATCCCGTCTGATACATATGCACTCCCATATTTTTCATTGTATTGCACAATAGCATTTTCCAGCGTCCCGATTGAAAATAGGCTTCCATCTAATAAATAAAATTCATCATCTGATGGTGTGGCATCTGTATCTGTAGCATTTGTTACTCCATCTCCACTATTTGGACTGGCAAAAAATAATAATTTACCTTCTGGATCCATATAAAGACTTATTTGCTGAAAATTTTTCACTTCATACTCTGTATTTTCGCTCAATATTACTGATTTTCCATCGGATGTATCTTCACATACAAAAGAATTTTCACAATATTCCAGACCTTTGGGAATCACAAGTAAAAATTTATTTATCTCCTCGTCTAAACTCATATTTGTTTTGTACGAAAAGAGATCAAACGAGAAATTCACCTTCAATTCGTCATTTAAATACGCCAATATGGCTCCCTGATCGTTTGTATTTCTTTCTTCAGTTTCATTTGAGACGGATGCCGTAACATCCGTTATATCCTCAGCTTTGATATCTTGCTTCCATATGAAGATAAAAAATATAACAATCCATATGCCAAACAAATTTCTTTTGTATTTCTTCATCCTATTCACCTGCATCTAACACATTACAACAAATTTATTCCAAAAACCGGCAGAATTTCGATAATAATAACTAATATTGAAGCAATTAATGAAATAATGGAAAAAATCAAAACAATTCTCATATTATTCTTAATTTTTCCAATCATATTATCATCTCTTGCAATTACTTTATTCTGCTTGGATAATTCTTCTACAACAACTGCCTGAACATTTCGATAAACTTTAATACAATCTGTATGCGCCTTATCTTCTAATTCATCTATACGTTTCATCATTTCTACATAAATTCCCTTGGAAATCGTCTGCTCCAACTCATCCAGATGCCTGTTCATCAATGCCAGCTGCCCTTCTATAGTATCATCATTATTCTCAGCAGTTTCTGCTCCACTTTGTCTCCTGCCCTGATTCGACTCAAGCAATTCTTCAAAATGCTTTAATTGCTTTCCGTAAGCTCTGACCTTTTTCCGAAGATATAACAACTCTTCTCTTTCGGTTTCAGTATCGTCACACATGTCGTCTACTGGTTTTTCTGTCATTTCATTTTCATCATATTTATGCTCCATAATTATCCACCTTTATTTCTCTCGGATTTTCCTTTTCTGTATCCAGTTCCTCAATTCCGATATAATTTGTTGCTTCCTTGTAAACTTTTGCATTAATCTGTTTCCAGTTCTGAGTCACTTTATCCAAAATATCATCATCCCAATCCCGATTTTTATCATCCTCCGGATCTGCCATATCTTCGTCCCACTCCCGATACTCAAAGTTATCTTTTGTAAATCGAAGTTTCGGATCCAATATTAAAGAATAATTTTTTTTCGGTATATAATCCTGATGTTCATCAAGTGCATCTGATGATACTTCCACATCATCAAAACCTGTATCATATGTTCTTGCTTTTTCAAAAT